>JAGWWV010000047.1 GCA_018970175.1 Acidobacteriota bacterium | reverse complement strand
TGGGTTGAGAACGATGCTCCGGAGAGCGGCGAAGGTTTCGAAGCCGCGGTCGCCTATGCGGTCGCCGAGGAGCTCGGCTTTGCAAAGGAGAACGTCACCTGGGTGCGCACCACTTTCGACGAAGCAATCCAGCCGGGTGCGAAGAACTTCGACTTCAACCTCCAGCAGTACTCGATCACCGACGAGCGCAAGAAGACCGTCTCGTTCAGTGACCCGTACTACACGAGCAACCAGGCGATTGTCGGCTTCGCCGACTCGAAGGCAGCCGGCGCCACGTCGATTGCCGACCTGAAGGACCTGAAGTTCGGCGCACAGGCCGGCACCACCAGCCTCGACTTCATCACCGAGGTCATCGCGCCGTCGAGCGAACCCTTCGTCTACGACGACAATGCGGGTGCCAAGGCAGCTCTCGAAGCCAAGCAAGTTGATGCCATCGTGCTCGACCTTCCGACTGCGTTCTTCGTCAGCGCCGTCGAGATCGAGGGAACCAAGGTCATCGGACAGTTTCCGGCCAACGCCGGTACCGGCGCCGATGAATTCGGTCTCGTCTTCGACCTCGACAACCCGCTCGTCGAGTGCGTGAACGCCGCCCTCGCCGCCCTGAAGGATGGTGGCGAACTTGCCGCAATCGAGCAGCAGTGGCTGTCCGACAAGACGGGCGCACCCGTCATCGCAACCGAGTGACATACTGACTGCTCGATGAACTCCGATTCTTCGACGGGCCCGTCGCGCGCGTCTGCGCGGCGGGCCTTCGAAGAACGGAGGCGTCGGCGATCTCTCGCCATCGCCGCCACGAGCACCGTCGTCTTCGTCGGCCTCGTCGCACTTCTCGTCCCACGGATGCCGCGCTGGGACCGCGTCAAGCAGTCGTTCTTCAGCGGTGAACAATTCGCCGATTCGTTTCCGAGACTTCTTGACGCATTCGTTCTCGACCTGAAGATCTTCGCTTGGTCGGTGCCGATCATCCTCGGCTTCGGCATGTTGGTTGCCCTCACCCGTGTGAGTCGCAATCCTGCCCTCTTTCCCATCCGGGCGCTGTGCGTCGTCTACGTCGACTTGATGCGTGGCGTGCCCGTGCTGCTGTGGATCTACCTCATCGGATTCGGCGTGCCGGGACTCGGTCTGGATCGTCCCTGGAACAGCCCGCTCTTGTGGGGCACCGTCGCACTGTGCGTCACCTACTCGAGTTACGTCTCCGAGGTCTTCCGTGCGGGCATTGAGGGCGTGCACGAAAGCCAGCGCGCCGCGGCCCGTTCTCTCGGCCTCACCCACGGGCAGACACTGCGACTCGTCGTCATCCCCCAGGCGGTTCGACGCGTTGTTCCACCGTTGATGAACGACCTCGTCAGCCTGCAGAAGGACGTCGCCCTTGTCTCACTGATCGGTCCGATCGAAATTCTCCGCCAGGCCGGTATCGACAAGTCGAAGTTCGCCAACTTCACTCCGTACGTCGTTGCCGCAGTGATCTTCCTCTGTGTCACGATCCCACTCACACGCACGGCCGACTGGCTGCTTGCACGCGAACGTCGGCGCACCGGTGGAACGAGGGTCGCCGCGTGACCGCCCAATTGTCGATCCGCAACGTCCACAAGTCGTTCGGCTCGAACGACGTTCTCCGCGGGATTTCGCTCGACGTGCCGCGCGGCAGCGTGGTTGCGTTCATCGGCGCGTCTGGCTCGGGCAAGAGCACCTTGCTGCGCTGCATCAACCTTCTCGAGCCCATCGACGACGGCGAGATCGTTCTCGACGGCGTCGACATTTCCGCGCCGGGATTCGATGCGAACGTCGCGCGTCGCGACGTCGGTCTGGTGTTTCAGAGCTACAACCTGTTTCCCCACATGAACGTGCTGCGCAACATCACACTCGCCCTCACGCACGCCACAGGAATCACAAGACCCGACGCCGAGGCCACCGCAATCGATCTCCTCGACCGCTTCGGTCTTGCCGACAAGGCCCGCGCCTACCCCGAGCAACTCTCCGGTGGTCAGCAACAACGCGTCGCAATCATCCGCGCGGTGGCACTACGACCCAGCGTGCTGCTTCTCGACGAAGTGACTGCCGCCCTCGACCCGCAGTTGGTGGGAGAAGTTCTCGATCTCATCGCCGAGTTGCGAACGTCGGGCATGACGATGTTGATGGCGACACACGAGATGAACTTCGCGCGCGACGTCGCCGACACCGTCTGCTTCCTCCACGAAGGCGCGATCCACGAAATGGGTCGACCGGAGGACATTCTCGACTCGCCACGAGAAGAACGCACGCAGGCGTTTCTCGCGCGAACGATGCGCCGCTGACTACGCCGTCGGCAACACGTAATCGGCAAAGCGGTCGCGCAGCGTCTTCTTGGAGAACTTGCCGACGCTGGTTTTTGGCACCTCGTCGATGAAGACGACGTCGTCGGGCAACTGCCACTTGGCAAGTCGCGGCACGAGGAAGTCGATGATCTCGTCCTTCGAGATGGTTTCGCCATCCTTCGGCACGATGCAGGCGAGCGGCCGCTCGGCCCACTTCGGGTGCGGCACGCCGATGACGGCGGCTTCCTTGATTTTCGGGTGCGCCATCAACTCGTTCTCGACGTCGACTGAGGAAATCCACTCCCCGCCGCTCTTGATGAGGTCCTTCGTTCGGTCGACGAGACGTACTCGACCTTGCGCATCCATCGTCGCGACGTCGCCCGTGCGCAACCAGCCATCGGCGGTGAAACTCTCCCCCGCACGTTCGTCGTTGTAGTAGGTGGCGGCGATCCACGGCCCACGACACTGCAGTTCACCACTGGTCTCGCCGTCCCACGGCACCGGGTTCGTGGTGTCGGGTTCGACGACTCGGCACTCGACGCCGAAGTTGATGCGGCCGACCGTCGTGCGCAGTTCCGCCTGCTCTTCGTGCGAGAGCAGGCGATCGGCGGCGGTCAACGTGCACGTCGAAGCGATCGGGCTGGTTTCGGTCATCCCCCACGCCTGGAGAATGGGCAACCCCGTCTGCTCGCGGTAGGCCTCGCTCAGCGCCTTGGGTACCGCCGACCCGCCGCAGGGAATGGCCCGGAGCGACGAGGTGTCGCGCCCCTTCAGTTCGGGAAGAACACCCATCCAAATCGTGGGCACACCCGCTGCAACCGTGACCTTCTGCTCGACGATGAGGTTCGCGATTGCCTTGCCCGACAGGTCGGGTCCGGGCATCACGAGGCTCGCACCCGAAGCAACCGCCGCATGGGCGAGGCCCCACGCGTTGGCGTGGAACATCGGCACCACGGGGAGGATGACGTCACTCTCGCGGGCACCGAGGCTGTCGACCATCATCGCGCCCATCGTGTGCAGGTAGGTGCTGCGATGGCTGTAGACGACACCCTTCGGGTTGCCCGTCGTGCCGCTGGTGTAACACATGCTCGCGGCAAGGTTTTCGTCGCGGACATCGAACTCGACGGGCTTGGCTTTGGCCAGCAGTTCCTCGTAGTCGTGCACCTGAACCCCGGGCAGAGCGGGCACGTCACCCGGAGCGTCGTCCATCACGACGAGGTGCTTCACGCAGCCGAATGTCGGAAAGAGTGGCAACAACAACCCGAGCAGCGACTTGTCGGCGAAGATCACCTCGTCGTTTGCATGGTTGACGATGTACGTCACCTGTTCCGGGAAGAGTCTGATGTTGAGCGTGTGGAGCACCCGACCGGTACAAGGCGCTGCGAAGTACAGTTCGAGGTGACGTTGTGTGTTCCATGCAAACGTTGCGACCCGACCATCCGCGGAGATACCGAGGTCGTCGAGCACGCCACCCAATCTGCGGGTTCGCTCGGCCCAGTCGCCGTAGTTGATCGTCTCCTTGCCGCGGGGTGTCGCGGTGATGATCGTCTTGTCCCTGTGGTACTTCTCCGCCCGGTCGAAGAGGTGGACGATCGTCAACGGTGTGTCCTGCATGAGTCCGCGCATGCGAGAAGAGTAGTCAGCCCCAAATGGTTCCCTGCATGGTGCCAATTCGCACCCCGTCGGTTAGTTTTCGCCCGTGCGCAAAGCGGTTCTCGCGGTCACCTCGCTCCTCTTCGTCGCGGGAACCATCGGCTCGAACATCGGACCGGCCCTGGTCGACGAACATCCGCTCCCGATGCTCGTCTTGTCGTCCCGGAACCGGAATCTCTTCGGGTCGGTGCCGTTTACCTCGCCCGTTCCGTGGTTCATCATCGGATTTCTGCGCATCTTGGCCGCAGGAATCGCCCTGTTCTTCGTCGGGCGCTGGTACGGCGACCGCACCGTGCGCTGGGTCGAGGAAACGGTCGGTGAGACTCCGGCGATCTACCGGTGGGTGGAACGCGCCGTCGACAAAGCGGGCGGTTTCGCGGTGGTGTTGATGCCGGGCAGCAACGTCGTTTGCGTCTTGCTCGGGCACCGCAAGATGTCGTTCGCGAAGTACCTGCCGTGCCTCATGGTCGGCATCGTCATCAAACTGATTCTCCTGCGCATCGGCGGCGACATCTTCGAAGACCAGGTTCGTTCGTTCCTGAAGGCCATCGAGCGGTACCAGTGGTGGATCGTCATCGCGCTGTTCGGAGTGTCGGCTCTGCAGGCGCGCAAGCGCCGCCCCCTCGATCCGCCCGTCAACGACGAGACAACCGGCAACTGAGAACCATCAGAGAATCGCGTCGAGGCCGAGCGTCAGACCCGGCGTGTCGGCAATCTTCTTGCAGGCCAACACGACACCCGGCATGAAACTCACGCGGTCGAAACTGTCGTGGCGGATGGTCAATGTCTGGCCTGCCCCACCGAGAATCACTTCCTGATGGGCGGTCATGCCCACCATGCGCACCGAATGGACACGAATCCCGGCGGGTCCCTCGCCACCACGGGCACCCGGGTAGACCTCGTGCGTCGTCGGATCGGATGCCCAGGTGTCGCTTGCCGCGGCCATGCGTTGCGCCGTCACGACGGCAGTGCCACTTGGTGCATCGGCTTTCGCATTGTGATGGAGTTCGATGATTTCTGCGGTGTCGAAATACGGCGCGGCCTGCTCGGCGAATTTCATCATCAAAACGGCGCCGATGGCGAAGTTCGCCGCAATCAGACAGTTGCTAGCGGAGAACGAACGTCGGAAGTTCTCGAGATCGTCGTCGGAAAATCCGGTTGTCCCCACCACCGCGTGCATCCCGTGCATCGCCAACCACGGAAGCGTCGTTCGCGCGGCTGCCGCGACGGTGAAGTCGACGACAACCGAACAGTTCGCGTCGGCAAGCGCCTTCAGGTCGGCCGCAACGGTGACTCCGTGGAGTGATGCGCCGACATGGCCTGGGTCGACCGCTGCCACGAGCTGAAGGCGCGGGTCTGCCGTGACAGCGGCACAGACGGTTGCCCCCATGCGCCCACCGGCGCCGACGACACCGACACGAATCGTTTCCGAAGACGTCACGACCCCGACCGTAGTCGGTCGGGGTCGTTGGACGGATTTCGTTTGTGTGGTGTGATCAGCGGTGACGGCGACGCCCGGAGTCTCGGCCCGGGCCGAGGTCACCGAGTTGCTCGGAGAGCTCGTTTTCGAACTCGTCTTCGAAGCTGACCGATACGGCCTCGCCACCTTCGTCGTCGGACTTCGGTGCGCGACGCTCGCCACGATCCTCACGCGGACCACGATCGCCGCGACCACCACGATCGCCACGGCCGCCGCGATCACCACGGTCTTCACGCGGTCCGCGCTCGCGACGCTCTCCGCCACCGTCGACGGGCAGGTTCTCGTAGCCCTCGCCAACCGGCGTGAGGCTGATCTTGCCCTTGTCGTCGATGTCGTCGACGCGAACGTCGATCTCATCGCCCAGCTGCAGCACGTCTTCGACGTTGTTGATGCGCTGACCCTTGCCCAACTTCGAGATGTGAACGAGGCCGTCACGTCCGGGAAGGATGTTGACGAACGCGCCGAACTTCGTGATCGACACGACGCGACCCTTGTAGGTGGCGCCGAGGTCGGCCGTCGGGGGCTGGACGATGTTCATGATGCGCTCGCGCGCGTCGTTCACCTTCAGCGAATCGGGTGAACCGATGGTCACGATGCCCACGGCACCGTCGTCGCTGATGGCGATGTCGGCCCCGGTCTCTTGCTGGATGGTGTTGATGACCTTGCCCTTGGGTCCGATGACCTCGCCGACCTTGTCGAGCGGAATTGTGAACGACACGATCTTCGGCGCGGTTTCGGCCACCTCGGCACGAGGACCGGCGATGGCGCGATTCATGACCTCGAGGATCGCCAGGCGGGCTTCCTTGGCCTGGTCGAGCGCGGCGGCAAGCACGTCGGCGGGAATACCGTCGATCTTCGTGTCGAGCTGCAATGCGGTGACACAGTCGGCAGTACCGGCGACCTTGAAGTCCATGTCACCGAAGGCATCCTCGGCTCCGAGGATGTCGGTGAGCGTCGTGTACTTGCCCTCGGCGAACACGAGGCCCATGGCGATACCCGCGACGGGTGCCTTGATCGGCACACCCGCGTCCATCAACGACAGGCTCGACGAACACACCGAACCCATCGAGGTCGAACCGTTCGACGACAGCACTTCGCTGACGAGGCGGATGGTGTAGGCGAACTCTTCCTGGCTCGGGACCACGGGCAACAACGCGCGCTCGGCGAGTGCACCGTGGCCGATCTCGCGACGCTTGGGCGAACCCACGCGGCCGGTTTCACCGTTCGCCCACGGAGCCATGTTGTAGTGGTGGATGAAGCGCTTTTCGGTGTCGGGTGTCAGCGTGTCGAGCATTTGATTCATGCGCGGCATGGCGAGCGTGCAGACGTTCATGACCTGGGTTTCACCACGCTGGAACAGGCCCGTGCCGTGCGCCGTCGGCAGAATGCCGACTTCCGACGACACCGCGCGAAGGTCGCGCGGACCGCGTCCGTCGATGCGCATGCCCTCTTCGACGATGCGCTTGCGGACGAGCTTTTTCGTGAGGCTGCGGACGGCTTCCTTCACGCCCTTTTCCTGGCCGGCGAAACGGCCCGGGGCATCGGGTGTGCCGCACAGTTCGGCGACGGTTTCGGCGGTCGCCTTGTCGATGGCCTCGTTGCGCTCGCTCTTCAGCGAGATGCTGACGGCCGGGGCCAGCTTCGAGGTCGCCGACGCCTGAACGGCCGCAAAAACTTCGTCGGTGTAGTCGAGAACCGGCGTGTACGACAGCGGCGTGATTGGCCCCTTGGTTGCGATGACGCTGGCGAGCAGTTGGCGCTGAAGCGCCACCGACTCCTTGATCCAGGTCTTCGATGCCTCGAGACCTCCGGCGAGGACGGACTCGTTGACCTTCGGTGCGCCGTCCTCGTAGTACGTGAAGCTCTTCTCGGTACCGCCCGCCTCGACCATCATGATCGCGACGTCGCCGTCTTCGAGTTCGCGGCCGGCGACCACGAGCTCGAAGGTCGACGCTTCGCTCTCTTCGAACGTGGGGTGGGGAATCCACTCGCCGTCGGTCGAGTACGCGACGCGCACCGCTCCGATAGGTCCTTCGAACGGGATGCCGCTGATCATCAACGAGGCCGAGGCGGCGTTGATCGACAACACGTCGTGCGGGTTGACCTGGTCGGCACCGAGAACGGTGAGGACGATCTGCGTTTCGTTGCGGTAGCCATCGGGGAATGCGGGGCGCAACGGACGGTCCGTGAGGCGACACGTGAGAATCGCCAACTCGGTGGGACGTCCTTCGCGACGGAAGAACGCACCGGGAATCTTCCCGGCCGCGTACGCACGCTCTTCGACGTCGACCGTCAACGGGAAGAAGTCGATTCCGTCACGGACGGACTTTGCCGCGTTCGCAGTGGCAAGAACGGTGCTGCGACCAATGCTGGCCACCACCGCTCCCTGCGACTGTTGGGCGAGTTTTCCCGTCTCGAAGGCGAGAATCTTGTCGGTACCGGAAACGGCACCTGAGACGCGAATGGCGTCAGCCATCTGTCTGCTCCTTATCTATGGTTGCGCCTCCTCGGCGCAACATGTGTGTGGTTCCGCCTCTTCGGCGAAACGCTTGGGCATTCGCACCGGAGCGGGTGTCGGTTCCCAGTCGGCAATCTCGCGGTGGGTCATCACGCAATGGACATGACCGCGGGTTCGGCGACTGACAACCGACGCAAATGTGCTCCGGTGACTTTTTCAATTGTGGTGCGGGCACCCACCCCGAAGGTGGGATACCCACACCGGAGGATCAGCGGCGCAGACCCAGCTTGGCGATGAGATCGCGGTAGCGCTGGATATCGCGGTCGCGCACGTAGTCGAGCATGCGGCGACGACGACCGACCAACATCAAGAGACCACGACGTGAGTGGTGGTCTTTCGGGTGGGTCTTCAGGTGCTCCGTCAGCTCGTTGATGCGGTCGGTGAGGAGCGCGATCTGAACGTCGGGGGAACCGGTGTCGGTGCCGTGCTGCTGGTGCGCAGCGATGGTTGTCTGCTTGCTGGATTTCTCCGGCATGTGTGCCTCGCTTTGTGAACGGGTCGCTCGCGGACCTTTTGGCCACGGGCATCGACCGAAGGTTTGGCCTCGACCGACCCCGTCAGGCTACGGAAAGGGTCGGTCTCCCCCAACCCGGCCCGCATTAGGGTTTGGCGCGTGTTCACCGGAATCGTCGAGGAATTGGGAACAATCGCCGCCCGCGATGGTTCGCGCCTGCGCATCAACGCCCGGACGGTTCTCGACGGCAGTGGCCTTGGCGCCTCGATCGCGGTGAACGGCTGCTGTCTCACCCTCGTCGCCTCGGGTGACGATTGGTGGGAAGCCGAGGTCAGCGACGAGACCTACTCGCGCACGAACCTCGCCGATGCGCGCGCCGGCGACCGCGTGAACCTCGAACGTCCGATGGCGCTCGGGGAACGGCTCGGCGGCCACATCGTCCTCGGCCACGTCGACGGCGTGGGGACGGTCGTGAACTCCGCACCCGATCTTCGCGTTCGCATCCCCGCGAACCTCATGCGCTATCTCGTGGAAAAAGGTTCCGTCACCGTCGACGGCATCAGCCTCACGGCCTTCAATCTCGGCAACGACACGTTCGACGTCGCGGTCATCCCGCACACCGCCGAGGTCACCACCCTCGGGGTGCGCCGGCCGGGCGACCGCGTGAACATCGAAATGGACGTCCTTGCCAAACACATCGAACGGCTGATCGAACCGCACACGTCATGAGCACCAACGACGAACTGGCTGCGCTGCGCAACGAGATCGACGAAATCGATCGCGGCATCGTCGATCTTCTCGCCCGTCGCCTCGACGTCTGTCGGCGGGTCGCCGAGGTGAAATCGAAGAGCGCAACGACGATCATCCAACCCGAACGAGTGCGTCAGGTGCTGACGAGTCGCCGTCAATGGGCAATCGACAAGGGCATCGACGCCGACTTTGCGGAACAGATCTTCCGAACGTTGCTGTCGGAAACGCACCGGATCGAGGTGGCAATCGAGCGCTCCGAGGCGGCACCCGTGAAGGTCGCCGAGCCGAACGGAGACACCGAGCTCGACACCGTCGCCTGTCGCATCGACCACGTCGTCGTCGCCGTCGTCGACATCGATGCCGCGCGAACGTTTTTTGCACAGATGGGCTTTCGTGTCGAACCCACCGACGACCCTGCAATGTTCCTCGCCGAGGCGGGTGGCGTGACCGTCGTGCTTCTCGGCGCGGGCGACGACCCCGCCGTGCGGGCACATCTCGACGAATACGGCTCGGGTGTCCAACACATCGCCATTGAGGTGTTGAACGCCGGCTTCACCCAGCAGGCCCTCGCGCGCACTGGAGTGCCACTTCTCACCGACGTCATCGTCGACCAAGACGGCCACGAGCAGCTCTTCACGGTCCTCGATCCCGCAACCGGGGTCCAGCTGGGCTTCATCAGCCGAACCGGCCACCGACTCCCGATGAGCAGCCACAACGTGCGCGCTCTCTTCACCGCGCTGCACCGCTGACGACTTGCGTTGCCGTCCGGCACCAACCTTCGGCTAGCCTGACATTGCTCGACATCTAGGGGGTCGGCCGGATTTCTTGCTCCCGGTCATCTCCCGTCAAGCGCTGGCATCCACATCCGAGTCGACCCTCGAAGAGGTTCTCACATGTCGTCCCAGCGCCCGTCGCACGACTTTCTTCTTTCCGCCCCGCTCCACGAGCTGCTCGCCCTTGCTTCCGCGCGTCGCGACGCACTCTTCGGAACGCGCGTCACCTTCTCGCCCAAGGTCTTCATTCCTCTCACAATGTTGTGTCGCGACACGTGCGGGTACTGCACGTTCGCCCAGCCACCGGCACGGCTCGAAAACCCGTATCTCACGGCCGACCAGGTTCTGGCCATTGCGCGCGAGGGAGCACGACACGGTTGTCACGAAGCGCTCTTCACCCTCGGTGAACGCCCCGAGTTGCGTTACGACGTCGCGGCCAAGTGGCTGACCAACAATGGCTACGACTCGACGGTGCACTACGTCCACGACATGGCCAAGTTGGTACTCGACGAGACGGGTCTTCTCCCCCACGCCAACGCCGGTGCGCTGTATCGCGACGAACTCGACATGTTGCGCGCCGTGTCGCCGTCGCAGGGGATGATGATCGAAACCCTGCGCGACGACCTCGCCTGCCACCGCGGCGCACCCGACAAGGTTCCCCAGCGTCGACTCGACACGCTCGAGTGGGCCGGCGAACTGAAGATTCCGTTCACGACCGGGATCCTCGTGGGCATCGGCGAGAACCGCGAGGATCGCATCGCGGCCCTCGAGGCGATCGCTGCTTCTCATGCGCGTCACGGCCACGTGCAGGAAGTCATCGTGCAGAACTTCCTTCCGAAGCCACGCACCGGAATGCAGCACGCGGCGCCCTGTCCGCCCGACGAATACATGTGGTCGATCGCTGTCGCACGCCTCTTGCTTCCCGACACGATCCATCTGCAGGCGCCGCCGAACCTGTCCGACGACTTCGGCGTCCTGCTCGACGCCGGCATCGACGACTGGGGCGGCGTGTCACCCGTGACCGCCGATCACGTGAACCCCGAACGTCCGTGGCCGGCACTCGACCTGCTGCGTCGCGCCAGCAACGAACGCGGCTTCGAGCTTGCACCGCGTCTCACCATCTACCCCGAATACGTCGCGCGACCCGACGAATGGCTCGCCCCGTCCCTGCGGTTCGCCGTACAAGATCGCACCGACGCCGAGTTCCTCGGACGTGACGATCCCGGCTCGGTGTGGCCCGAAAAAGTGAGCGCCGCCGACGTGGTGAAGGACGGAGCGGAGGTCGTGCTCGTCGGCCACAAGTCCTCGCAGTGGTATTCGGGCGCGACGAACCCGGCGCCAACCCTGCTGCCGGGCGCCTCCAACACGCCCCTCGACCTCGCCGAGATTTTCGACGGCGTCGGCCGCGGTGAACTGCCCGACGAATCACAGATCGTGCGCATGTTCCGCGCCCGCGGACGCGAAGTGAACGCGATTGCGGAGTTTGCCGACCACCTGCGACGCGAAGCGGTCGGCGACGTCGTCACGTGGGTGCACAACCGCAACATCAACTACACCAACGTGTGCACCTTCAAGTGCCGCTTCTGCGGGTTCGCAAAGGGAAAGTTGTCCCTCAACCTGCGTGGAACTCCCTATCTCCTCACGCTCGACGACATAGCCCACCGCGCGGCCGAAGCGGCGGCGATGGGCGCCACGGAAGTCACGCTCCAGGGTGGCATCCACCCTGACTTCGACGGGGATTACTACATCCACGTCGCACAAGCGGTGAAGGACGCCGTGCCGGAGATCCACGTGCACGGCTTCACCGCGCTCGAAGTCACCGAGGGCGCGCGTCGCCTCGGCGAACCACTCGAGTCGTACCTCACCCGCCTGAAAGACGCGGGTCTTGCATCGCTGCCCGGCACGGCCGCCGAGATTCTCGACGACAAGGTCCGCGCGGTTCTGTGTCCCGACAAGATCAACACCGAGGAATGGCTCGAGTGTCACCGCGTCGCGCACTCCGTCGGTCTGCGTTCGAACATCACCATCATGTTCGGCAGCATCGAAGGCATCGACTCGTGGGCGCGGCACATGGTCGTCACGCGCGACCTGCAGCGAGAAACAGGCGGATTCACCGAGTTCGTCGGACTGCCCTTCGTTCACATGGCGTCGCCCATCTACCTGCAGCGGCAGGCCCGTCGCGGTCCCACGTTCCGCGAAACGGTGCTGATGCATGCAATCGCGCGCATCGCCTACCACGGTCTCATCGACAACGTTCAGGTGTCATGGGTGAAAATCGGTGTCGACGGCGCGCGTCAGTTGCTTCAAGCCGGATGCAACGACCTCGGCGGAACCCTCATGGACGAGAACATCTCGCGTGCCGCCGGTGCAGCCCACGGCCAGAAGATGAGCGAAGACTCTTTCGGTGCCGTTGTTTCGCCACTCGGTCGAACGCTCGAGCAGCGCACCACTCTCTACGGACGCACGTCGGGTGGCAAGGAACTGACCAACTCGCGCGCGTGATCGATGTCGAGTTTGACCTGCGCGATCAACGCGTCGGGTCCGTTGAACTTGCGCTCCGACCGCAGAAAATGCGTGAACTGAACCTTTGCGGCCTCGCCGTAGAGGTTCACCGACGCGTCGATGAGGTGCGCCTCGAGGAGTGAGGAATCACTGTGCTCGTAGAAAGTCGGCCGGCGACCGAGGTTGATTGCGCACGGCCAACGCGAGCCATCGGGACGCGTGTAGACGCCGGCATACACGCCATCGGCAGGAAGACAGATGAAACCCGGCACCTGCACGTTCGCCGTTGCGAAGCCGATCGTGCGCCCTCGGTGGTCGCCATCGACCACCGGGCCACGGGCTTCGAACCAGCGACCAAGCATGTGCGCCGCAATCGAGACGTCGCCGCCCTTCAACGCCCGGCGTATTGCCGTCGAACTGACGGGTTCGTCGACGCCGTCGTCGCGCTGCAGAAGTTCAAGCGGACCCACCGTGAATCCGTGCCGGGCACCCTGCTCGCGCAGCATGGTGACGTCACCGGCGCGGTTCTTGCCGAAGTGGAAGTCCTCGCCCACGGCGACATGGCTTGCCGCCAGGCAACGAACCAGAACTCGCTCGATGAACTCGACCGGTGCCTCCGATGCCTGCGCCTCGTCGAAAGGCACCACGACCACGGCGTCAACGCCCGTCGCTTCGAGAAGCTCCAACTTCTGGTCGAGGTCGGTGAGCAAGAGGGGCGCTGACTCGGGACGAACCACCGAGGCCGGGTGACGGTCGAACGTGACAAGGGTGCTGAGCGCTCCGTCGGCGGCGGCCTTGTCGCGAACCGCGGCGATGACCGATTGGTGCCCCCGGTGCACCCCGTCGTAAGCGCCGATGGTGACCACGGACCGCCGACCCGGCCACGGTGACTTCGACAGATCGCGAACGACGAGCATCGGCGAAACGCTATCCGCCAACCGACAACACCACGGATGGCTTCACCAGAACAGAACCATCGTCGGCTTGCCGCCCACTCTCCTCGTAGACGGCAAGGAGCGACCCGCCCGGGCCGTGCACCCTCCACGGACCCGCGCCTTCGAAACCCGACCCGACGGAGAGCATCGCGCCGTTGGCAATGCGATCTGCCGTCGCAGAATCGACATCGACCCGCGGAAGATGGGCGACCATT
>JAGWWV010000111.1 GCA_018970175.1 Acidobacteriota bacterium | reverse complement strand
CGGCCACCGCCATCATGAGGATCGGAGGCGACGAAAGCACGTAATCGGTGAAGTGATGCTCGCCGTAGTGCACCGAGGTGGCGCCGAGTCTTTCGGCCAGCAAACCTTCCTCCACCATTTCGCGGAATCGCTGTTCTTCGGGAATGCGAACGCCGGTGTGCGGATGGGCGATCCAGTCACCCAGCGATGCGATGCCAAACGCAAGTGTCACAGTTCCCCTCCGCGTCTGACGCTAGTTCCGGCGGAACCCCTCGATTCTCGGTGCACGGTGTAGCAAAAAGCGAGCTTTTTCACACCGAAAACCCTCGGTAGGGTGCGGGTGTGAAGAGGGAACTGCCGGCTGGCTATCGCGAGCAGCTCGATCTGGGGTACGTCTTTGGCAGCACGCTGACCTTCGCCCAGCGACCCCTCGTGCCCGATGTGGGGATGCTCGCCGATTGGCAACCCGACGTGGCAATCATCGGTGCACCGTTCGACCTCGGTACGACCAACCGTCCGGGAGCGCGGTTCGGCCCGCGTGGCGTTCGAGTGAACGCCTACGAGCCGGGTACCTATCACCTCGATCTCGGCATCGAGATCTTCGACCATCTCGAGGTCGTCGACGCAGGTGATGCTTACTGTCCTCACGGAATGGTCGAGGCGAGCCTCGACAACGTGAAGAAGAAGGTTGCCGAAGTGGTCAACCTCGGCATCATCCCGGTTGTCATCGGTGGCGACCACACGATCACGTGGCCCTCGGCGACCGCCGTCGCCGAGAAGTTCGGTTTTGGCAGAGTGGGGATGGTGCACTTCGATGCCCATGCCGACACGGCCGACACGATCGACGGCAATCTGGCCAGCCACGGCACGCCAATGCGTCGTCTCATCGACAGCGGCGCAATCGACCCGAAGAACTTCGTCCAGATCGGCCTTCGTGGGTACTGGCCGGGACCCGACGTGTGGAAGTGGATGGCCGATCAGGGGATGAAGTGGCACATGATGGATGAGGTCCACCGTCGTGGTCTCGACGCCGTCGTCACCGATGCCATCAACGAAGCGATGGACGGCGTCGACCATCTGTACGTCAGCATCGACATCGACTCACTCGACCCCGCGTACGCCCCCGGAACCGGCACGCCCGAGCCGGGCGGAATCGCGGCCGTCGACATGCTGCGTGCGGTGAGGCGGCTTGCGCTCGAGGCGCCGCTCGTGGCCTTCGACGTGATGGAAGTGGCACCGGCATACGACCACGCCGACTGCACCGTCAACGTGGCTCACCGACTGATCATGGAGACACTGGCGGGCCTGGCCGCCAAGAAACGCGGCTGAGCTACTTGAACGAGCACGGCATGCGCTTGATGCCGTTGATGAAGTTGCTCTGCAGGTAGGCCGGTTCGCCGGTGATGCGAAGATTCGGAAGGCGACGGCGGATCTCGTCGAACATGACCGCGATCTCGCGTCGGGCGAGGTTGGCGCCCAGGCAGAAGTGCGGTCCACCCGCTCCGAAGCCGACCTGCGGTGGCTGGATGTCACGGCGCACGTCGAAAGTCTCGGGATTCGCGTACACGCGCTCGTCGCGGTTGCCCGAGACGTACCACATGACGACTTTCTGACCGGCCTTCACCGGGAAGCCGTTGATGTCGGTGTCCTCTGTGACGGTGCGACGGAAGTGAATGACGGGGGTCGCGTAGCGGACGATTTCCTCGACGGCCGACTTCATGTGCGGCTCGAAATTCTCGAACCAGATCTTCCGCTGATCGGGGTTGTCGGTGAGCAACTTCATGCCGTGGCTGATCGCGTTGCGTGTCGTTTCGTTTCCTGCCACGACGAGAAGAATGAAGAACGACCCGAATTCCTGTGATGTCAGCCGCTCGCCGTCGACTTCGGCCTGCATCATCACCGACGTGATGTCGTCGGTGGGGTTCTTGATGCGGTCCTCACCGAGTGCCTGGGCGTAGCTGAACATGCTGAGACCGGCGTTGAGCAGATCGTCGAGACCGGTCACGAGTTCGGGGTCTCCGACGCCGAGGATCGTGTTGGTCCAGGTGAGAATCTGCTTGTAGTCCTCTCGTGGGATTCCCATCATCTCGCAGATGATTTCGAGCGGGAAGCGCGAGGCGATCTCTTCGACGAAGTCGAATTCGCCGCTGGGGAAACGTTCGATGACGTTGTCGACGACTTCCTTCGCTTTTGCGACCACGTACTCTTCGACACGCTTGATCTCACGCGGGG
>JAGWWV010000110.1 GCA_018970175.1 Acidobacteriota bacterium | reverse complement strand
GAATTTCATCCTCGTACCCGGATTCTGGCTCACCGCAGAGTCGTGGAGCGACGTCTCTCGGAAACTCTCGGCCTCGGGTGTCGACCACGTTGCGCTCACGTTGCCCGGACTCGAACGTGGCGGAAACAACGCGCGACAGGTCCGTCTGGTTGATCACATCGAATCAGTTCGTTTGGTGGTCGAGAGTTTCGCGGACGACGTCGTGCTTGTGGGTCACTCGGGGGCCGGACCCATCTGCCACGCAGCGGCCGCGCAAGCAACCGACAAAGTACGACGCATCGTTCACGTTGATACGTGGCCTCTCCCCCCGGGTATGGCCATCAACTCAGACATGGCGACCGGCACCGACATCATCGAACTACCCGATTGGTCGGTATTCGAACCCGAGGATCTGGTCGACATGAACGATCACATCCGCGACCGTCTTCGCCGTGAATCCCTCCCGCAACCTGCCGCCGTGGCACGGGATCGATTCCCCGCGATGGATGACTGCCGACTGTCGGTTCCGACGACAATCATTTGTTGCGAGTTCAGCTCCGAACAGTTTCGCAAGTGGGTCTCTGCGGGGGACGAACGTCTGGCCGAGGTCGCGCGACTGCACGACGTCTCGTACATCGACCTTCCTACCGGGCACTGGCCACAGTTCACCAAACCAGTCGAACTGGCAGCGGCACTAGTGTCGCTTGCATGAGCCTGACCGACTTTCTGCAGACAGTCAGTGGCATCGAAATCTTCCGTGTCGTCGACGGCAAGATCACCGAGACCTGGAACTCGTCAATTCAAGCCGGCGCCTGGGGCTGAGCGCACCGTGTCCTGCGACATCGCAATCATCAACGGCACCGTGCTGCCGATGGCGGGCCGACCCGACATCGACGGCGGCGTCGTCACCATCACCGGCAACTCCATTACTTCGGTCGGCGGCTCAACAATCGACGTTGCGGGCGCAAAGAAGGTCATCGACGCCCGCGGTTGCGTCGTGATGCCGGGCTTTGCGAACAGCCACACGCACGTCGCGTCGAACCTGCTGCTACGCGGTCTGCTCGAAGACGTCTTGCTGTTCGAGTGGCTCCAGACGATGTGGAACCTGAAGCGCAACTTCGACCACGAGACCCTCTACTGGGCCAGCCTCTGCGGTGATCTCGAAATGTTGAAGGCGGGCATCACCTCCTTCAACGAGCACTTCGACGCCTACGACGTCGAACCCCAGATCGACGCGCTCGCCGAGATTCCACTGCGCGCGACCCTCGGCTACGGCTTTGCCGACCGCGGTCTGTACGCACCGCGCACCGATTATTCGCATCGCACGATGGCCCGATTCGCCGACATCGTCGCCGAACACCACGACACGCGTGACGGCCTGTTGCACGTGGCCCTTTCGCCGCATGCCGTGTACTCCTGCGGGGCCGACATGTGGCACGAGGTCCGTCGTCTCGCCAACGAACTCAAGGTGTCGATTCACACGCACCTGTCCGAGGGACAACAAGAGGTGGCGTACACGACCGAGAACTACGGCATGCGCCCCGTGCAATGGCTCGACAGCCTCGGCTTTCTCGGTCCCGACGTCACCGCCGCACACTGTTCGAGTCTCGACCCCACCGACATCGCAATCCTCGCGCGCACGGGAACGAAGGTCGCCCACTGTCCGGTCAGCAATGCGAAGCTCGGCTCGGGCACCATGCCGTTGCGCGCCGTCATGGCGGCGGGCATCACGGTCGGCTTGGCAACCGACGGCCCCGCCAGCCACAACTCGAGCAACCTCTTCGAAGAAATGAAGTTCGCCGGCCTCATCCACAAGACCGTGACCGAGGATGTCGAATTCCTGAAGATCGGCGAAATTCTGGAAATGAGCACTGCTCGCGGCGCGCTCGCCATGCATCGTCCCGACACCGGTCGGCTCGAACCAGGAGCGAAAGCCGACGTCATCGCGGTCAATCTCGACACCGCGCACACCCAGCCCGTGTACGACCCGCGGGCTGCTCTCGTCTATTCCTCACGGGCCGACGACGTGGTGCACAGCATCGTCAACGGTCGTCTGCTGATGGAGAACCGCGAAGTCATCGGAGTCGACGAGGAACGGATTCGCCACCGTTTCCACGAGGCGGCGCACGATCTCAAGCGCCGCAGCATCGGCTGACGATCAACCCAGGCGCGAATTGAGCTTTTCGCGCACGACCGGCCAATCCTCGGCCACCACCGAATACATCACCGTGTCGCGCACCGTTCCATCGGCACGGCGCTGGTAACGACGAAGGACACCTTCCCGAGTCGCTCCGATTTTTTCGAT
>JAGWWV010000046.1 GCA_018970175.1 Acidobacteriota bacterium | reverse complement strand
CAGAACTCCTCGGGCCACATCAGCAATTGGGCGGTGAACCCCGAGACCAGCAGAACTGCGGGGTGCGACGGGTCCCCAAAGGATTCGTACTCGATTTCGATCCCGGTGGCGACCTTTGTTCTTGGCATTCGGCAAGTTTCACCGAACCGGCCGGACAGGTCAAACGCGGCGAAGAGAGCGTGACAACGCTGGCGTCTCCCACTTGGCCTCGTCGGCCGTGACCGTTCGCCCGGGTGGCACCAAGGCATCGATCCGGTCGAGCGCCTCGGTCGACAGAGTGACGTTTTCCGCGCCGAGAAGCGTCGTCAGGTGCTCGAGGACCCGGGGACCGATGATGGCAGACGTCACTGCCGGGTGATGAAGAACCCATGCGATTGCAAGGTGGGCCAGAGAGACACCTTCGCCATCGGCGATCTCGACGAGCGACTCGACGATGTCGACCTTCTGCTGGTTCGCCGGGTCGGAGAGGTCGTAGCGGGCGGGGGCACGCGCGGCACGTCCCTCGTTTCGCTGCCCCGACGACTTGCGGTAAGCCCCCGACAACCATCCGCCGTTGAGTGGACTCCACACCAAGGTCCCCATGTCGAGTTTCTTGCACGTCGGGAGAAGATCGCGCTCGATCCACCGCACGAAGATGCTGTAGGGCGGCTGCTCGGTGCTGAACGGAATGAGATTGTTCTTGTCGGCGACCCACGCCGCTTCGACGAGATGCTCGGCCGGAAACGTGGAACAACCAAAGGCGCGGATCTTGCCCATGTGAACCAGATCGTTGAGCGCCGAGAGCGATTCGTCGATCGGCACGTTCGGATCGGGTCGGTGCAACTGGAACACGTCGATCCAGTCGGTACCGAGTCGTCGCAGACTGTCGTCGCATGACTTCATGATGTGGCGACGGCTGTTGCCCCACGTGTTCGGCACACGGTCGGTGGCGAACGGACCCAGGTCGATGGGGAAATGACACTTGGTCGCAAGAATGACCGCGTCGCGACGACTCCCCTTCAGCGCCTTGCCCGTGATGACTTCACTCTCCCCCGCCGAGTAAACGTCGGCGGTGTCGACGAAGTTGATGCCGTAGTCGAGGGCGTGATGGATGATGCGAACGCAATCGTCGTGGTCGGAGTTTCCCCACGCACCGAACATCATGTTGCCGAGACACAGTGGCGAGACGAGCATGCCCGTGCGGCCGAGAGGCTTGTACTTCATTCCGTCAACCTAGAAGATCGCCCAACTGATCGGCGAGCCGTTCCCTTGCCCCTTCGCTGCGCACACCCCACCAAAAAAGGTCGCGGCCGTCGACGATGCGAACGTCAACAATTCCCAATGCCCCGACGACCTCGGGTACGTGCCGTTCGGCGAATACGTAGGGCTCGGTTGGCAGCAACACCACGCTGACACCTTGATCGGGCCCGAGACGAGCCAACTCGTCACCGGACACCTCGGGATACGCAACGGGTGAAGCAGAATGCGACACACCCACACCGATCGATTCGAGGAGGGACGCCCCGTACGTCGTGGCGCTGATGGTCATCCACGGCCGACGCCAAATCGGGACGAATGCACGAACGCGAACGGGTGTGGACCCAACGGGCAGGTCACGCACCCGGCTTCCACCGACGATCGAAGCGAGACGATTCGTTTCCTCGACGGCTGACACGAGCGATGTGACGTGAAGATCGACGACCTTCAGGCCGCGCCCGACCATCGCGTCGGCGTCGTCACGACGGTTCTCCTCGCGATCGACGATCACGACATCGGGTAGCAGGGCCGCGATCGCCGCAATGTCCGGGTCCTTCGTCCCACCGACGTGCCGTAGCGACGGTTGCTCGCAGAAGCGGGTGCATGCAACCGGTTCGATACCCCACGCCAAGAGCGTTTCGGTGACGCTGGGAACGAGGCTGACGACGCGCATCGACGTGTGCGATCAGCTGCCGAGAAGCCGGCGCTTTTCCTGCTCGAACTCCTCGCGCGTGATGCTTCCGCGCTGCAGGAGCCCCTCGAGTTTTTCGAGCTGCGACGCGACGTCACTTTGTGACCCCTGGACCCAACCGGCTCGCATGTCGATGCGGCGCTGAACGTGATTGAGGAGGATCTTCTTCACTTCCTGGGGGCGCTGAATGTCGGTGAAGCGCTGCTGGCCGTCCTGGCCACCCGACTCGATGAGAAGGTCGCCCGCACCGAGAATGCGCTCGATGATCGTCTGGTTGAAGTTGACGTTGTTGACGCGCTCGAGAGGAATTTCGACACCCTTTTTCGAGATGAGTCCCTGCTGAAAGATGACACGCGAGTTCGTGATGGCGAAGTTCGTGAAGCGCCACTGGAGGTATTCCCAACCCAGCCACACCAACGCCAGGGCGAGGAACACGCCGAGGCCCTTCGGAACCCAGTCCCAGAATCCGCCGTCGATGCGCGACGTCCCAACGAGCCACGCGACGAGTGTCGCGATTGCCGCCCCGCCCGACTGGGCGAAGTACCACCAGTGCGGGTGGATGTCGAGGATCAATTCTTCGTTTTCGTTGAGATGCTTGGGCGACAGGGGCATGACACCACCTTATTACTAGCGTGACGCCCATGACCGCGGCTTCGCTTCTCCTCGCGCTCGACGCCGAGCAGCGCGCCGCGGTCACCGCGCCCGCCGACGCGGTCATCGTTCTCGCCGGGGCCGGCTCGGGCAAGACGACGGTCCTCACCCGACGCATTGCCCATCGCATCGAAGATGCAACGGCCGACCCCGAACACACGCTTGCCATCACGTTCACTCGCGAGGCCGCGGCACAGTTGAAGTTGCGCTCGCCCCGCGGCATCCACACCGGAACGTTCCACGCGATTGCATTCGCACTGCTTCGTCAGCGCCTCACCGACCAGGGCCGATCGGTCCCGACGATTCTCACCAACCGTGCGGGAATGATGAACGAAGCAGTGCGTTCCGGTCGCTCCAAACTGTCGTCCTCCGAGGCGCTCACCGAATACGAATGGATGCAGGCCCGCGCGCTCGACGTCGCCCGGTATCCAGCGGCGGCATCCGCCGCCAAACGCCCGGTTCAATCACCCGACGATCTCGCCCGGGTCTTCACCGAATACGAAAAGTTGAAGAAGTTCCGTGGTGTTCTCGACATCGGTGACCTCCTCGCACGAACCACCGAAGAGATCACCGGTTCTGTCGACTATGCGGGGGCGGTTCATTGGCGCTATCGGCACCTTCTCGTCGACGAGGCGCAGGACATGAACCCCCAGCAATTCGCCTTCCTTGAAGCGCTCCGCGGCGGGCGCCGCGACATCTTCATCGTCGGCGACCCGTTGCAGGCGATCTACGGATGGAACGGCGCCGAGCCCGCGCTCTTCGACAACCTGCCGACAACCCTCGGCGGGGCGACCGTCGTCCATCTGCGCAACAACTACCGGTGCTCTCCGGTGATCGTCGATGCCGGTCTGCACGTTCTGCGATCCAACGGCATTGCCGCCGAGGCTCGATCGGTGAAACTCGACGGTGAACCGATCACCATGACGGCCTTCGACGACGAATCGGCGGAAGCCCGCGGGGTGGCCGCGCTCGCTGCTACTGCACGTCGTCGCCTTCGGCGGTGGAACGACATCGCCGTTCTCGTTCGCACGCGGGCGCAGCGGGAACTCGTCGTCGCGGCGCTCTCCGAAAGCAACATCCCCGTCGCGGCGTCGACCGCATCCGCAACCGTCGCACCACTGCTGCAGGAAATCGCGGCTCTCACGAACCGGTACGCACTTGCCGACTGGGCTCTCGAACTACGCATCGCAACCGACAAAGACACCCCGGAACACGATCTCGCGCTCCTCGTCGACGACTTTCTCGGCGAGAACCGCAGCGGTCCGGCGAACGGCAACATGTTCATGTCGTGGTTCAACACGTCCGCCTCGCGCATCTCCGGCGACGATGGCGTCGAGGTGCTCACGTTCCACGCCGCAAAAGGTCGCGAATGGCACACGGTTGTCGTCGCAGGCGCCGAAAAGGGTCTCCTCCCGCACTCTTCGGCGCGCGGCGTGGCGCAGAAAGCCGAGGAAGTTCGCCTCGCCTATGTCGCCATCACGCGGGCAGCCGAGCAACTCCACGTCACATCGACGAGAAGTCGCAACGGCCGCAAGGCGACACCGTCACCGTTCTTCGAGACGCTTCCCCTCGGCGAACGCACTCGCGCTTCGATGCCGGCCGAACTGCGCGACGTGGCCGCGGGTTCGGCCAAGGACACCCCCCTCGGTGCCTTGAGAGCATGGCGACGCGACCGCGCCCGCCAACTCGGAACGACGGAAGCCGCGGTGTGTGGCGACCCACTACTGCAACGCATCGCCGAGACGAAACCGGCCAACACGGACGAACTTGCTGCGATCGTCGGTCACCTCACCGCGGAAACTCTGGCCTCCGAGGTTCTAGGAGTTCTCGCCCGATTCCCCGGTACGGATCCGCAGTAAGCGCGCAAAGACTTCCTTGTTCATCGAGATGAAGAGTCCCTCGGACTCGGCACACAACGTGTCACCGGCCATCAGCGTCGCGTGGGTGTAGATCTTGCGGCCCTCGACCTTGACGACGCGCCCCGTGATGACGAGCTCGACGTGCAAGGGGGTCGGCGCTTTGTAGCGCACCACAAGTTCACCGGTCATTCCGGGCTCGCCCGTCAACGACTGGGTCTGGCCGAGCACCTCGTCGAATGCGGCGGCGACGAAGCCGCCGTGGACACACCCGGGCGGACCCTCGTATGCGAGCCCATAGGTGACACGCCCCGTGACGGATGCTTCGACCCCCTTGTCGGGATCGGGATACTGGATGTGCATCCACATCGGAGCGGCAAGTGGGTTCATGCTCCCGCTGATGGGGCTGCGATCGAGGAAGGACGTGCGACCGGCGGAACCCGCGACGTGATCGGACATGCCCGCGAGGGAACCATACGACTCGGTTGTCACCTTGTCGTTCAGATGATCGGCAATCGCACGCATCTTCGAAGTTGCGTCGCGGAGATGTGCAACATCTGCCGCGCCACGTACAGCGAGATCGTGGAACTCGCGCACCGCGTCGGCCAGGCGGTCACGCGCGATGTCCACTTCGGTCTTTTCGCTCTCGCGTTCGTGGAAGCCGCGAAAGAGTCGGTCGGGCTGGTCGGCCATGCTGCGGAGTCTAGGAACCGAGCATCATGAGAACGGGCGCGTGGTCGCTTGGCTGTTCGCCCTTGCGCGCATTGCGGTCGATGCCACACCAGGTGGTGCGGTCGGCCACCGCCTTGGTGGCATACATCAAGTCGATGCGCATGCCTCTCCCCTGGTGGAAGTCACCACCGCGGTAGTCCCACCACGAATACAGCTTTGCGTCGGCGTAGTGGTCGCGAAAGACGTCGCGCAGACCCCACGATTCGAGCGCCGTCAAGCTGTCGCGCTCGGCCTGGCTGACGTGGGTTTGGCCCTGCAACTTCGCCTCGTCCCACACGTCGCGACCATCGGGCGCGATGTTGTAGTCGCCCGCAATGACGAGATTGCCGTCGGGAGACGAAATGGCAGCAGCGTGTTCGCGCAGTTGCGCCATCCAGCGAAGCTTGTACTTGTAGTGGTCGTGATCGAGCGCACGACCGTTCGGTACGTACACCGAGACGACCGTGACTCCACCGCAGTCGGCGGTGATGATGCGCGCCTCGCCGTCGGGCTCGCCCACGGCGAAGTTCGCACGGGGCTTGTCGAGTCCGACTTTCGAGAGAATGGCGACGCCGTTCCACCGCCCCTGGCCGAAATGTGCGGAGTCGTACCCCATCTCGCGGAACGTGAGAGCGGGAAACGCTGCGTCGGTCATCTTCGTTTCCTGCATGCAGAGCACATCGGGCTGGACCTCGCCCAACCATTCGGTCACCCGGGGCAGTCGCGCCTTCAGCGAGTTGACGTTCCACGTGACGATGAGCATGGCCACCTATCGCTTTGCGGGGCGCTTGGCGGCGGTCTTCTTTGCGGCCTTGCTCGGAGCAGTGGCTTTCTTGACCGCCGCCTTCTTCACGGGTGATTTCTTCACCGGTTTCGCGGCGGCTTTTTTCGCAGGGGTCTTCTTCACCGGTTTAGCAACGGCCTTCTTCGCCGACTTCTTCGCGGTCTTCTTCGGAGTCACCGCCGCGGACACCGCCGACTTCACCGGGGCAACCACCTTGACAGCCTCGACGACTCCGACTTCGACGCTGCGACGCGACGGCGTGTACCCCGCAATGACGAGTTGCACCACCTGGCCCAGCTTCAACGCGTCACGTGCGCTGCGCGGAGTCGGGTTGCCGAGCAGTCGAAGCGGCGCATATGCCTTGATTCCGTCGACGCTGACGTACGCGCCGTGGGCGCTGTAGGAGTCGACAACGCACTTCACCTTGCTGCCGACGGGATGCTTCTCGACGAATGACAGGAACGGCAGAACCTCGTTGACCGGCCGCGCTTCAACGGGACGGCTGGCCGACTTCTCCGGTGCCTTCGCCACCGTTTTCGCCGGCGCCACGACACGCACACCGGGCGGTGGCGTCTTTGGCACCGGCATCGGCGCACTGGCTTCCTTGCTCGCCTTTTTCGCCGCCGGTGCGGCGCTTCGCTTCCCCCCATCGTGTGCGCGATCGTTCGCGCGCATCGCGCGTTTGCTTTTTTCTCCGCGTACCGGGGTTCGCTCGACGAAGATCCACCCGACATTCGGCACAGGCTTGCCGCCGAGGAGGCGACCCTGCTCGAAGAGCCACGGGTACTGACCGTGGAATTCCTGGTAGCTGTCGTTCGAGAGAATCGCGGACTTCACCTTGTCGGCGATGGCGAGCACGAAGGCATCGCCGCGTCCGATGGCACCGGCCGGGGGCGTCACGAGTTCGTTGTTGTCGACTGCCTCGTCGAATTCGGCAACTTCCTTCTTGTCGATGCGGTGGCCGAAACTCGCGTCGACGACGACGGTGATCTTCGTGTCGGGGAACTCGTTCATGAAGGCCAGAACCGCTTCGTTCAGCTGTTTCAGACTCGGAGCGCTGCGCCCTTCGGTGGCGATGTTCGAGCCATCGACGACCACGTGCTTGGGGCTCTTCGGGGCAGGCATAGGGGTCAGTCAAGCAGCCGACGGGGTGGCCTCGGCGGATCCCGCCGTAGCATCGGGGCACCGCCGCGCCGATTCAGTCGGAGGGCACCGAGGCATCGCATTTCAGGGGGAATTCCACGTGACAACAGGTCGATTCCGCGCCGTTTTCTGGGACTTCGGGGGCGTCATTCTCGAAAGCCCCTTCGACGCCTTCGCCCGCTACGAGGCGGGCCGCGGCCTGCCCGCGGGCTTCCTGCGCCGCGTCAATGCCACCAATCCCGACACGAACGCCTGGGCCCTCCTCGAACGCAACGAGGTCTCCCCCGCGCAGTTCGACTCCTTGTTCGCCGAGGAAAGCGAGGCCCTCGGCCACCGCGTACCGGGAGCCCAGGTTCTGTCACTGCTCGCCGGCGAAATTCGGCCGGCGATGGTCGACGCACTCGACCGCGTGAAGGCGGCCGGATTCAAGATGGCGTGCCTCACGAACAACGTGGTCGGCGGGGACAAGACGACAACCGAACGCGCCGCGGCGGTCGATGCCGTGATGACACGCTTCGATGCGATCGTCGAAAGCAGCAAGGTCGGCTGCCGCAAGCCCGAGATGCGGTTCTACGAGATCGCGTGCGAACTCGTGGGCGTCACACCCCACGAATGCGTTTTTCTCGACGACCTCGGGATCAACCTGAAGCCCGCGGCGGCGCTCGGCATGCACACCATCAAAGTCGTCGACCCGGCCGACGCATTGCTGCAATTGAGCGAGGCGATTTCGGTCGACCTTCGCTGAGACTCACCAGGCGTTCAGGGCCTCGTCCATCAGGTCGGCGAGCTCCTGCTGGTGGATGATCATCGAGCCCGTCGCCGGACTACCCGATTCGACTCGCGCGACATGGCGCAGGTCATAACCGCGTTCCTTCAGACGCCAGATGCGGTGTTCGACCCAATGCCAAGCGCCCATGTTTTCGGGCTCTTCCTGGAGCCACACCAGTTCCTCGGCGTTCGGATACTTCTCGATTTCGGCGACCAATTGCTCGAGCGGGAACGGGTACAACTGCTCGACGCGCACGACTGCCGCGGGAGTGCCCCGCTTGGTGCGTTCATTCATGGCGTCCCACGCCACTTTGCCGCTGCACATGATGACGCGCTTCACCTGTTCGGCGGGCGGCGCAAACGGGTCGGCCAGCACTTCTTCGAAACTGCCGCGCGTGAAATCGTCGATCTTCGAGCGGCTTTCCTTCATGCGCAACGGCTGCTTCGGGGTGAAGATGATGAGCGGCTTGCGGATGTCGCGGCGCACCTGGCGACGCAGGACGTGGAAGTACTGGGCCGCGGTCGTGCAATTGACGACCTGAATGTTGTCTTCCGCACAGGCCTGGAGGAAACGTTCGATGCGCGCCGACGAGTGTTCGGGACCCTGGCCTTCGAACCCATGGGGCAACAACATCACAAGACCGTTGTGCTGGCCCCACTTGTCTTCTGCCGCCACGAGGTACTGGTCGATGATGATCTGCGCGCCGTTGACGAAATCGCCGAACTGCGCCTCCCACATCACGAGGGCTGCCGGATTGGTGTGCGCGTAGCCGTACTCGAACCCGAGAGCGGCGTACTCGGACAGAAGTGAGTCGTACACCCAGAAGTTCGCGCCGTCGGCGGCGAGGTCCGCAAGAGGAACCCAGTTGCGCTCGTTCTCGTAGTCGATGAGCGCGGCGTGACGCTGACTGAAGGTGCCGCGACGCGAGTCTTCACCCGCGAGGCGCACGCTCGTGCCTTCCGCGAGCAACGAACCGATGGCGAACGCCTCACCGAGGGCCCATTCGACCTCGCCTTCTTCTCGGTACACCTTCTCGCGGGTCTCGAACTGCCTGGCGAGCTTCGGGTGCGGCGTGAAGTCTTCGGGGTACGCGGTGAGCTTGGAGAACACGCGGTCGATCACCGCGCGGTCGACACCCGTTTCCACGTGGGGCACGACCCCGAGAGGTGCGGGCGGCTTCGCGGCCTTGATCGGAGCAGGTGCGTGCGCACGCGTTTCGTCGAGAGCCAACTGCAACTTGCCCTGGTAGTCGGCGAGGTGTTGTTCGGCCTGTTCGAGGGTGATGTCGCCGCGCTTCACGAGGGTTTCGACGTACTGCTTGCGCACGCTGCGGTGCTCGGCGATTTTCTTGTACATCAACGGCTGGGTGTAGCTGGGATCGTCGCCCTCGTTGTGGCCGTGACGTCGGTACGCAATCAAGTCGATCACGACGTCCTTGTGGAACGCCTGTCGGTAGTCGTAGGCCAGCCGTGCGACGCGGATGCACGCCTCGGCATCGTCGCCGTTGACGTGGAAGATCGGTGCCTGCACTGTTTTTGCGACGTCCGAGCTGTACGGCGACGAACGCGAGAACTGCGGTGCGGTGGTGAAACCGATCTGATTGTTGACGATGAGGTGGATGGTTCCACCCACGCGGTAGCCGCTGATGTCGCTCATCGCGAGACACTCGGCCACCACTCCCTGGCCCGCGAAGGCGGCATCACCGTGAATCAGCAACGGCAGGACGCTGAACGACAGTGCGGGTGTGATCTGGTCCTGCGCGGCGCGCACCATGCCGAGAACGATCGGGTCGACCGTTTCGAGGTGACTCGGGTTCGCGGCGAGCTCGACTTCAATGGTGTCGCCGTCGACGGAGGTGAACTTGCCGTGCGCACCGAGGTGGTACTTCACGTCTCCCGACCCCTGCACCGAGTCGGGCTTCACGTGACCCTCGAACTCCTTGAAGATCTGGTCGTAGCTCTTGCCGACGATGTTGGCGAGAACATTCAAACGGCCACGGTGCGCCATGCCGATGACCGCACCATCGAGGTGCTCGGCGGCGGCCGCCGACAGAATCGTGTCGATGATCGGAATCGCCGCTTCCGAGCCGTCGAGTCCAAAACGCTTGGTGCCGACGTATTTCGTGGCGAGGAATTTCTCGAACGCCTCGGCGGCATTGAGGCGCTCCATCAAGCGGTTCTTCTGACTGGGAGTCGGCCGGAACTGGACACCCTCGAGGCGCGACTGGAACCAGCGCTGCTCTTCGGTGTTCTGGATGTGCATGTACTCGACGCCAATGGTTCCGCAGTACGCGTCGCGCAGAACGGCGAGGATGTCGCCCAACTCTTGCTTGGTGCGCCCACCCAGACCGCCGGTGAGGAACTCGCGTTCGAGATCCCAGATCGACAACCCGTAGGTCTCGGGGTCGAGTTCGGCGGGCAAGGTCGGCTCTTTCCAACGCAGCGGATCGAGGTCGGCCATGAGATGACCGCGCACGCGGTGCGCGCGAATGAGGTTCGCCACCTGCAACTGCTTGTGCAGCCGCTGTTCCTCGTCGTCGGACACGTTGCTGTCGTGACGCCAACGTTCGGCCTTGTACGGCACGCCGAGGCTGGCGAAGATGGCGTCGTAGAAGCCGTGATCTCCGACCAACAGTTCGTGCACGCGCTTCAGGAACATGCCGCTCTCGGCACCCTGGATGATGCGGTGGTCGTACGTGCTGGTGACGGTGACGACTTTCGAGATCCCCAACTTCGACAGTGCGCGTTCATCGGCACCCTGAAACTCGGCCGGGTAGTCGATCGAACCCACACCGACGATGACGCCCTGTCCCGGCATGAGACGGGGAACCGACTGCACGGTGCCGATGGTGCCCGGATTGGTGAGCGTGATGGTGGCGCCCTGGAAGTCGGTGACGGCAAGCTTGTTCGTCTTCACCTTGCGGATGAGTTCTTCGTAGGCGTTGAGGAACTCGGCGAACGACAATGCGCCCGCGTCGCGCAGGACCGGCACGACGAGAGTGCGGGATCCGTCGGCCTTGGCGACGTCGACGGCGAGGCCCATGTTCACCTGTGCGTTGCGCACGATCTGCGGGTTGCCCGAGTCGTCGACCACGAACGCGTTGTTCATTGCCGGCACCGCGTCGGCGATCGCACGGACGATCGCGTACCCGATGAGGTGTGTGAACGACACCTTGCCCATGCCCCCACGCGTCATGTACGCGTTGATGGCCTTGCGGTTCACTTCGAGAAGTCGCGCCGGCACGTTGCGGAAACTCGTCGCGGTGGGCACGGTGAGGCTGCGTTCCATGTTGGCGACGATTGCGGCGCCGGCACCACGAATCGGTTCTCCGGTCGCCTGGGCGGTGGCCGGCTTTGCGGGTGTGGCACCGTTCGTCGTTGCACTCGGCACGCTGGTGCCGTTCGTCACCGAAGCGACTGCCGTGGGTGCGACACCGGGCACTGAACCCGCGTGGCCGGGCGTGTAATCGCTGAAAAATTCACGCCAAGTGTCGGCGACTGAAGTCGGATCGATGCGGTACTGCTCGTACATCTCGTCGACGAGCCATGAGTTCGTACCGAAGGTGTCCGACGCGGAGGGGGGCGTTGTCGTCATCGTCAGAAATCGTACTCTCCGGGGTCGTTTCGGGTCGCCTACTGGCGTCACGGAACGACAGCGGGCAGGGTCGACTTGTACGCTTTCGGGCATGTCCCCCCTGAAGTTGTTCCGCGTGTCCACCGTTGCTCTGGTCGCCACGGCCGGCTTCGCCCTCGTCGGTTGCGGCGGCGGCGGCGACTCGGCCCCCGCCGACACCCTTCCCGCCGAGGTCGGTCTCACCGTCACGGCAGTTCCGTCGATCCGTTGGGATGCCGCCGACTACACGGCAACCGCCGGCGACGTCGTCATCGGTCTCGTCAATGAAGACTCGGTGCGGCACACGCTGATCATCGCCAAGGACGGCACGAAGATACCCGACTTCAAGTTGGTGGCCGGCAAGAAAGGCGCCGTCGATTCGGGCAGCATCACACTCGACGCCGGCACATATCAGCTGCTCTGCGACGTTCCGGGTCACCAGAACATGAAAGCCGTCCTGACAGTCAGCTGATCGTCAACTAGCCGCGCGCACCGCCACCGGAATCGCGCTCATCACGGGAATCCCGGTGATCTCGTCGTAGCCGCTCTGCAGGTCGATGAGCGCGCCGGTTGTCGAGCCGAATGTGGCCAGGTCCGATGGCGTGTCGGGCAAGCCTCCCCAGGCGTGCGCCATCGACACTGTCCCTCGTCGCACGTCGTCGGCCGCCTTTGCGATGGTGCGGATCGAGCCGCGAGGTGACGTCACCTCGACCATCGCACCATCGGTGATGCCAAGTTCGACCAAATCTTCCGGGTTCATGTGGGCGAAGTTCATGCCCTCACGCGCGCGCAACTTCTCGACCTCGCGACCCGACGAATTGAAAACGCTCTTCAAACGGCGGGTGCTCATGCGGAACGTGTGCACGTCGGGGTCGAAACCCTTGATGACCGCCGCGGACGTGGCCTCGGAGATCACTTCGCGAAGTTCCTCGGCAATGCCATCGGGAACCATCTCGAAACGTGCCGAGTGCCCGTCTTCGGCGGGCAACACGGTCGTCACGTATTCGGGGAACACGGTTCCCCCGACGTGCTTGCGCAGCTCGGTCAACGGCAACTTCGTGTTCGCGTAGATGAGGTCGAGAACGTCGTCGGCCGTGACCTTCATTCCCGGCGTGATGTCGCCACCCGCCATCTTGATGGTGACACCGAGTCGCGCCGCAACCTCGACGTACACCTGCCACTCCTGGCGGATGTCACCGCGCATTTCAAGAACGGCCGGCGTGTAGTGCTGGTAAGGCTCGTCGAACCAGCGATCGATCGTCGTCGGCACGTCGGGACGCTCGAGACTGAGAGTGCTTGCGATGACGTAGTGCGCGAGCTTCGCCGTCGGCGACATGTGCACGTCCATCAACACATGGATGTCGAGAGCCGACAACGCCTCGACGGTGGTGCGCTGGTCGGGCCAGGCCACCACCGGGTTGCCGCCCAACGTGAAGAGCGCGCGGATCTGGCCGTCACCTTCGAGGAGGATCTCTTCGGCCAAGGTCGAAGTCGCCGCCTGGCCACGCTGGTTGTAGATGTCGCGGATGCGCGACTTCGGACCCTTCGTCAATGCCTCGGGTCGCGGTGGCACAACCTGCGCACGCAACGGTGCTGGTGGCGTCAACAAGCCTCCGGGGTTGCGAATCGTCTCGCCGGCGCGGTTGTAGCGACCACACAGGGTGTTGATGGCCAGCACGAGGTGCTCGGTGAGCGACGAGTGCGGTGCCATGTCGGGGCCGGTGCCCGTGGTGAGCGCACCGCGCTTGCCGCCGGCAAAGCGACGGGCGGCCTCGGCGATGAGACCCTTGTCGACCCCGGTGCGTTGGCTCGCGTAGTCGAGCGTGAAGGGATCGACCGCGATGCGCAGGTCGTCGAGACCGTTCACGTACTGCGCGACGAAATCGTGGTCGTACAAGTCGTGTTCGAGGATCTCGCGCAGGAACGCCGAGAGCATCGTCGGATCCTCGCCCGCCCTGATCGGCAGGAAGATGTCGGCGTAATGCGCGACTTCGGTGTACCGCGGGTCGACGACGATGAGGAAGAGTCCCTTTTCCTTCAGGCGCTTGAGACGCATCAGCGGGTTGAAGCCGGGCAGACCGCCCGGGTAACCGAAACTGCTGACGATGGTGTTGCACCCGACGATGCACGCAACATCGGCGGTCTCGAGACCGTGGACACCTGCTCCCCACGCGCCGTGACGCAACGGTGCAATGGCCTTTCCCGGTTGGTCGATCGACGACGACGTGTAGAAGCTCGGCGATCCGATCGATGAGTGGAAGGCCATGGCGATCGGCAGACCCGTTGCGTTCTGGTACGCCGCGGTACCGCAGTACGAGGCGACCGACCGCGGGCCGTACTTCGCCAGGACGCCCGCAACCTTCTCAGCGATTTCATCGAAGGCTGCGTCGGTGGCGATCGGTTGGTGCGAATCACCGACCTTCTTCAGACTCTGGCGCAAACGACCGGGATGTTCGTGTTGGTGGCCGAGATGGCGACCCTTCACGCACGTGTACCCCTCGTACACCGGGTCGTCGAGCACACCACGAACGTTGAGCACGGTGTTCGCCTCGACGTCGATGTCGACATCGATTGCACACCCTGCGTGGCAGAACCGACAGAACGTACGCTTCGTCTCAGTAGCCATGAATCCCCCGATTCGACGTGTCCCCGCAACCTACACCAGCCGGAAAATGCAGAAAAGCCCCGGCTTTCGCCGGGGCTTTCCCAGTTCGGAAGTGCCGAATCAGCCGAGCAGGATCTCGGAGAGCAACCAGAGAATCAACCACAGCACGCCACCCGAGATGAGCGCGTTCTTGTGGCTCTCGTAGGGCCACAGCAACTTGTTGGTTGCCGCGGTGCCGCCGAGAAGGCCCAGGCAGTTCAGTTCGAGGATCGCCACGATGGCGAT
>JAGWWV010000045.1 GCA_018970175.1 Acidobacteriota bacterium | reverse complement strand
TGAATCCGTGCCGGGCACCCTGCTCGCGCAGCATGGTGACGTCACCGGCGCGGTTCTTGCCGAAGTGGAAGTCCTCGCCCACGGCGACATGGCTTGCCGCCAGGCAACGAACCAGAACTCGCTCGATGAACTCGATCGGTGACTCCGATGCCTGGGATTCGTCGAAGGGCACCACGACCACGGCGTCGACGCCCGTCGCTTCGAGAAGTTCCAGCTTCTGGTCGAGGTCGGTGAGCAAGAGGGGCGCAGACTCGGGGCGAACCACCGAGGCGGGGTGACGGTCGAACGTGACGACGGTGCTGAGCGCACCGTCGGCTGCGGCCTTGTCGCGAACCGCGGCGATGACCGATTGGTGCCCGCGGTGCACCCCGTCGTAGGCACCGATGGTGACCACGGACCGGCGACCCGGCCACGGTGACTTCGACAGATCGCGAACGACGAGCATCGGCGAAACGCTATCCGCCAACCGACAACACCACGGATGGCTTCACGAGTGCAGAGCCATCGTCGGCTTGCCGTCCACTCGCCTCGTAGACGGCGAGCAGCGATCCGCCCGGGCCGTGCACCCTCCACGGACCCGCACCTTCGAAACCCGACCCGACGGAGAGCATCGCGCCGTTGGCAATGCGATCTGCCGTCGCAGAATCGACATCGACCCGCGGAAGATGGGCGACCATTTCCTCTTCGGGGAGAAGATTCGGTGTGTCGAGCGACGAACACATCGACTCGTCGAATCGACCGACCCGGTGGCGGCGCAATTTTCTGATGTGCGCCGCGCCACCGAGCAGCCGACCCAGATCATCGGCCAGGCTGCGTACGTACGTCCCCGACGAGCACGTCACCACCATCCGCCACACGGCCGGATTGGTCGTTTCCTCGAGATCGAATCGCGCGACGTGCACCGACCGCGCCTTGCGTTCGATCTCGACACCTTCCCTGGCGTATTCGTGCAGGCGCTTTCCGTCAACCTTCAACGCCGACACCATCGGCGGAACCTGTTCGATGTCACCGATGAGATGTTCGGCGATCACGGCACGACCATCGGCAACGGTCACGGCCGACATGTCGAAGGTTTCCAACACCTCACCCGAGTCGTCGAGCGTCGAGGTACGCGAGCCCAAAACCACTTCGCACGAGTAGTCCTTGTCGGCCCCGGTCACCCACTGCATGAGCCGCGTCGCACGCCCGACCCCCACAACCAATACGCCCGTGGCATCGGGGTCGAGAGTTCCCGCGTGACCGATCCGTCGCTCGCCGAGCGTCTTGCGCAACTTTCCAACGACATCGTGGCTGGTCATGCCGGCGGGCTTGTCGATCACGATCGTGCCGTGCACAACCGGAGGCCTGCGCTTCGCCATGACGCGACGCTAGCCCGACAATGAAAAGGGACGGCGGTGCCGTACACCGCCGTCCCTACTTGGAGCAATCACTCGGCTTGCGCCGATTCCAACCTCGTCGATCTTGATGTTACCCAAGGACCCAGAAACAACAGTGCCGGCGGGTTGTCCGCCGGCACTGACTACTCGAAGGCCCGATTCGTCATGTCTGGTCGCACCAGCACCGCTTGCCGGAGCACTCTTTCGTTTTGGGGAGCCACGAGTCGGAATCGAACCGACGCCTCCAAATTGACGAGGTTGGAATGCTGCCATTACACCATCGCGGCACCACTCACTTGTGTGCCGTAGGCAGCCGAAATCGGTAATCAGTTGTCGTCGTGGGTCATGCGTTCGCGGCGTTCGCGATCGGCGCGCAGCACCTCGTCGATGCGCTCGGCGGCGCGAATGACGTTGTCGGGCCGAAACTCGAGGACCGGGGTCTTCTTCGCGCGAACCTGCTTGCCGATCGAGGACTGGATGCGGCGGCGGTGTTCTTCCAGAACTTCGAGGATCGCCTGATCGCCTGCCTCGCCCGCGAGGGAGTCGTAGTAGACGATGCCACGGTTCAGCTCCGCGTCGACGTCGACCGACGTGACGGTGACGAATTCGAGCCGTTCGTCGTCGATGCGGGTGAGCTCGTCGGCGATGACCTCGCGGAGGATTTCGTTCAGTCGCGCCTCGCGGGGGTACCGGTGCGCCGAAGCATTGGCAGAGCGCTTCTTCGGCCTCGACATGGGCGTCACGCTACCGTCGCTTCCCCGTACGATTGGGCGCCATGGCCGCCGACCTCCCCCGCTACCGGTACAACGCCGCCTTTGCCGACACCATCGAGGTGAAGTGGCAAAACCACTGGGAAGCGAACGGCACCTTCGAGGCACCGAACCCCGCGGGACCACTCGCCGAGCCCGACAAGGTCGCCGGTCGTCCGAAGTTGTTCGTCCTCGACATGTTCCCCTACCCGTCCGGCGCAGGCCTGCACGTTGGTCACCCTCTCGGCTACATCGGCACCGACGTCTTCGCTCGCTACAAACGGATGACGGGCTACAACGTCCTCCACTCGCTCGGCTACGACAGTTTCGGATTGCCGGCCGAACAACACGCCATCGCAACCGGTATTCACCCCCGGGTCAACACCGAATCGAACATCGCCAACATGCGTCGCCAGTTGCGCAGACTCGGCCTTGGTCACGACGCCCGCCGCAGCATCAGCACGACCGACGAGGCGTACTACCGCTGGACGCAGTGGATCTTCCTGCAGATCTTCGGCTCGTGGTACGACGAGTCGCAGGAAAAGGCGCGCCCGATCGCCGACCTCGAAGCCGAGTACGCGTCGGGGTCGCGACCCACACCCGACGGACGCACGTGGTCCTCGCTGTCGCGCAACGAGCAGCGCAAGATCATCGACTCCCAGCGTCTCGTCTATCTCACCGAAGCCCCGGTCAACTGGTGCCCCGGCCTCGGCACGATTCTCGCGAACGAGGAAGTCACGGCCGAGGGTCGCAGCGACATCGGCAACTTCCCCGTCTTCAAGCGGAACATGCGCCAGTGGATGATGCGCATCACCGCGTACGCGGATCGCTTGATCGACGACCTCGATCGCCTCGACTGGCCCGAGCCCATCAAGTTGATGCAACGCAACTGGATCGGCCGCAGCGAAGGAGCGCGCGTTCGCTTCCCCTCCCCCGCAGGCGAGATCGAAGTGTTCACAACGCGCCCCGACACTCTCTTCGGTGCGACCTTCATGGTTCTCTCTCCCGAGCATCCGCTCGTCGACGCGCTGACAACGCCGCCCCAGAAGTCGGCGGTCGATGGTTACCGCGCGGCCGCCGCGGCAAAGAAGGACGACGAACGCTCAGATGACTCGCGCGAGAAAACCGGTGTGTTCACCGGTTCCTACGCCACCAACCCGGTGACCGGCCAGGACGTCCCCGTCTGGGTCGCCGACTACGTCCTCATGGGTTATGGCACCGGCGCAATCATGGCCGTGCCATCGGGCGACGAACGCGACTTTGCATTCGCTCGCAAGTACTCGCTCCCCATCGTTGCCACGCAACGCCCACCGCAAGAGTGGTTCGATGCGCGAGGAATCGCGGCGAACATCGATTGCTCGACATGGCCCGAGGCGTACGTGGGTGATGGTCCGTACGTGAACTCGAAGAACGCGTCGGTCTCGCTCGAGTCGTTCACCACCGTCGCCGAGGCAAAGACGGCCATGAACCAATGGCTCGAATCGCAAGGCAAGGGAACTTCCGCCATCACCTACAAGCTGCGTGACTGGTTATTCGCCCGTCAGCGCTACTGGGGCGAGCCGTTCCCCATCGTCTTCGACGACGACGGCAATCCACATGCGGTTCCCGACGCGCAACTTCCCGTTCTTCTGCCCGAACTCGCCGACTTCAAGCCCCAGGGACTCGACCCGAACGACGCAGTGAGCGAACCGATCCCGCCGCTCGCGCGTTCGAAGGAGTGGACCACGGTCGAACTCGACCTCGGCGATGGACAGAGGACCTACCGTCGCGAAGTCAACGTGATGCCCCAATGGGCGGGCTCGTGTTGGTACGAATTGCGCTATCTCGACCCCACCAACTCGCAGGCCTTCGTCGACAAAGACGTCGAGCGCTACTGGATGGGGCCACAGGGCCCCGGCCACACGGGGGGCGTCGATCTTTACGTGGGCGGCGTCGAGCACGCGGTGCTTCACCTCCTCTATTCGCGTTTCTGGCACAAGGTCCTGTACGACCTCGGCCACGTGTCGTCGGAAGAACCGTTCCATCGCCTCTTCAACCAGGGTTACATCCAGGCCTACGCCTACCGCGACATGCGTGGCCAGCCGGTGCCCGCCAACGAAGTCGAGGAACGCGACGGCGCGTACTTCTTCGAAGGCGAAGAAGTCGCTCGTGAGTACGGAAAAATGGGCAAGAGCCTCAAGAACATCGTCACCCCCGACGACATGTACGCCGAATACGGTGCAGACACCTTCCGTCTCTACGAAATGTCGATGGGTCCGCTCGAGGCCAGTCGCCCGTGGAACACGCGCGACGTCGTCGGCATGCAGCGCTTCCTGCAGCGCGTGTGGCGCAACGTCGTCGACGAAGACTCGGGCGCAACCCGCGTCACCGACGAGCCCGCCTCCGACGATCTCCGCCGCGCGCTGCACAAGTGCATCGATGGAGTCGGTGCCGACATGGACAATCTCCGCTTCAACACGGCGATTGCCAAGCTCATCGAACTCAACAACGCGCTCACCCCGTACGTCACCGAACGAGGTTCATGTCCGCGCGAGGTCGCCGAACCCCTCGCCGTCATGCTGTCGCCGCTGTGCCCGCACATGGCCGAAGAGATCTGGCACCGCATCGGACATAAATCGACCATCACCTACGAATCGTTCCCCAGAGCCGATGCATCGCTGCTCGCCAGCGACACCATCGAGATTCCGGTGCAAATCAACGGCAAGGTCAAGTACCGCATCAACGTCGCCGTCGGCGCCGATCAGGCCGCCACGAAAGCCGTCGCCATGGCCGACCCCAAGGTGATCGAACTCCTCGGCGGCGCCACCCCGAAGAAGGAAGTCATCGTCCCCGGGCGACTGGTCAACTTCGTTCTCTGAGTTCGGTTCAAAGAATGCGGTACACGTCGTAGTCGACCGTGCCGGTTCCCGCCGCTCCGATGGCAACCGTCTGCAGGGTGTTCAGCCACGAGTAACGCTCGTCTCCGACTTCAAACAATGGCGCAGTGACGATTCGCGGTGCACCGTCGGCACCCGGGGACATGATCCCCGAGTAATGCGCGTGAATCGACGCCCCGTCGTCGGTTGTGATCAGCGCACGCACGTCGAGTTGGGCGGTTCCATCAGCCCGAATCGTCAACCAATCCGCCCCGAGGTGAGCAATGGTGCCATTGATCTTCGGACCAGCCACCGTGCCACCGGTGATGCCGACGATCACCCGTGTTCCACTCGGTCCATTCGGAATGATCACCGGATCCGCCAGCGTGGCGTGCATGTGGAACAGCAACTCGACGTTCAGGGAAGTGATTTCGCTCATGTGGCCAGACTACGCATCGTTCGCCATCTGCGTTTTCACACGAAAGAGTGGAGCTAAGGGGAATTGAACCCCTGACCTCTTCCATGCCATGGAAGCGCTCTGCCAACTGAGCTATAGCCCCGTAAAGGTGTTCGTACTTTATCGGGTGGAGTCGGCGTCCACCTACTGGCGCCAGTCGACTTTGGGCACGTCTTTGTAGAGGCGTTCGATCTCGTAGTAGCGGCGGGTTTCTTCGGCAAAGACGTGGACGACGACATCGCCGTAGTCGACAAGCACCCAGAGTTGTTCGCTCATGCCTTCCGTGCGCAGCGGTGACCGACGGTACGTTTCGCGGATCCGCGAGGTGACTTCGTCGGCGACGGTGGCGACGAGGCGGCGGTTGCTGGCGCTCGCAAGAACGAAGTACTCGGTGATCGACAGCACGTCGCCGACGGCGATGACAAGCACGTCGTCGGCCTTCTTGTCGTCGGCAATACGAGCGATTTCGACCGCAAGGTCGCGCGAGTCGAGGTCGATCATTGGTCTGCCTCGGGCGAGCTTGTCGTGGTGGTGCCCGAGATGATGCCGTCGCTCGGGTATTCGCGCACGAAACTTTCGAAGTCGAGGCCGAGCGTCAGTCGCATGTCGACGCCCTGGACCGGCATCTTGTCGCCATGGATTTCCATTGCGCCGAGGACCGAGGCGTAGGTGGCAACTTCTGCTTCGAGTTCGCGGTCGGCACTGGCGGCGACGGTTGCCTGCTGCGGCGGGTCGCTGATCTCGCGGATGAGGACAATGTTGACGCCCAGCGACGCGAGGCGGAGAATCGCCTCGCGGGTGACGGCGGCGTCGTTGAACGGGCTGTCGATTTGCACGTTGATCGAGGGCAAGAGCGACGAGACCGAGGATGGAACGACGCTTGCGGTGACGAGGATGATCTCGGCACGGTCGAGGGCATACCAGTCGAGCCCGTTCGGGTTCGCCTCGCCCTGCGGAACCGCCGAGCCCGAGAACTGCCACACCTGAACCTGTCCGGCCATCAACTTGTCGATGAAAGTCTTCATGTCGATTGCGGGGCCATCGACGACCGTGGTCATAACGGAATCGGGTTCGGACGAGGTAGTTGTGAGCGCGACCTCGGGACTGCGTTGGCTTGCACCGACCCCGACCCACAGCGACTTCAGGAGAGGCAACCGCGCTGATTCGGGTGCACCCGGCTCGATGGCTGCAAGTGCCTTGGCCACCTGTTCGGCCGTAATCGACTGACGTCCGGCGGGGAGAACGTCGGTGTCGACTCCGCCGAGGACCCCCTTGACCGGTCGGTCGAATTCAACCGTGACGCTTTGGATGGACGACAGAAGGGGTGTGAGTTCCGATGCGGTAACCGCGGCGGTGGTCCTGAAGGTGACGTTGAGAAGGGCCTCGACATCGGCTGTCAACGCCGCGATGCCACCGGCGACATAGGCGTCGTAGAGACGCCGCGGGTCTTCGCCCGCCGCGACGACCGACGCCGAATTCACCGGAATCGACACGACGGTGCCACCGAGGCCCCCCGGCGCGAGTGCGAGCATCTGCAGTGACGCCAGGCGACCGCCCGCATCGGCGACCGCAAGGAGTGCCGCGGGTGTCGAAGGAATGCGAATGACGTTGGAGACATCGACACTGTCACCGTCGGTCGAGTTGAGAAGAGAGTTGCCGGCAAGCACGAGACCCGACGGCAACACGAGCGCGCCGACGAGACCGCACACGAGTGCCCACGTCGTGCGACGTCGACGACGGGATTCGATCGCCGTCACAGTTGGGCACCGACGCGCAGGCCGTAGAGACCGCGCTTGCGGATGATGTCGACAACCGCATCGGGAACCAGATAGTCGAGCGGACGTCCGTCGGTCACTCGACAACGCAGGTCGGTGCTCGACACTTCGAGATGCGGCACTTCGACGCGTCGCCAGTCGAAGTTCGGTGGCAAGTCGACCGGCGAACCCGGACGATCGACCACGACGAGGGTCGACATCGCCGCAACTTCACCCACGCGCTCCCACGTCACGATGTTGGTTGCCGCATCGTCACCGACGATGGTGAAGAATCGGGCCCCGGGGTGCTTCACCCCGAGCGCCTTCAACGTGTCGGCGGTGAAACTTGGTCCACCACGTTGGATTTCGTCGGCGCCGGCTTCGAGACCATCGACGCCGTCGACGGCAGCCTGCACCATCGCCAGACGATCGGCTGCGGGGGACACGCTGCGCGCACCGGTCTTCTGCCACGGGTCGTTCGCGACCATGAGGATGACGAGATCGAGGGACAGCGCGTGACGGACGTTGATGGCGGTCACCAAGTGCCCAAGGTGGGGCGGGTCGAATGTTCCGCCAAAGAGTCCGATTCGCAAGGGCACGATGTCGGAGTCTACGAGTGGAAAGGCCCGGAAAGACCGAGAAACCCTTGCAGTACAAGGCTCGCAGTTTTTTGTCATTGACCCCGTGACAGAGTCGCATCGATTTGTTATTGTGACCAATCCCCTACAAGGTTGGGATGCAAATTCCAACCTGACCCCCAGAAATCCTCCATCCCTTCCACTCTTCAACCACCTGGCTTCGCACGCTCTCGAACCAGATGGCCCCAACTGAGCGACTGTCTCACACAACCCCCATCACGAACACGGATTGACACATGAACGACGCAATTGGTCTCTACCTCAACGACATCGGCAAGGTTGCCCTTCTCACTGCCGAAGACGAGCGCACTCTCTCGAAGGCGATCGAAAAGGGTCGCGAAGCTGCCGCCCGTCTCGCCGCGGGCGAGCGTTCGGCGCAGCTGCGCAAGGACATGAAGGCAGCCGCAGCGGCGAAAGACCGCTTCATCCGCGCCAACCTCCGCCTTGTGGTGTCGATCGCACGCCGCTACCCGCTTCCGCAGGGCATGGATCTCCTCGACCTCATCCAAGAGGGCAACCTCGGTCTCGAACACGCGGTCGACAAGTTCGACTGGCGCCGTGGTTTCAAGTTCTCGACGTACGCCACGTTCTGGATTCGCCAAGCCATCGGTCGTGCGCTCGACCAGAAGGCGTCGCTCATCCGTATCCCGGGTGACCGTTCGGCCAGCCTGCGCGCCGCCCTGCGTCAGTCGTCGGGTGACGGCGAGAACCTCGATGCCGGCAATGCCGAGCTGCACCGCCTCACCACGCCGGTCTCGCTCGACAAGACCGTCGGCGATGACGGCGACGCCACGCTGGGCGACCTCATGGACAACGGCCAGGGCACGCCCGAAGACGCGGTCATGGCGTTGGTCGATGGCGAACTGCTGAACGAACTCCTCGGCACGCTCGATGAGCGCGCCCGCTACGCCGTCGAGGCCCGTTTCGGCCTGCTCGATGGCGAGCGCAAGTCCTTCCGCGAGGTCGGCGAGGCCCTGGGCGTGACGGCGGAAGCCGCCCGTCGCCTGGTCAGCCGCGCCGTAATTGGCCTGCGTGAGGACGCGGAGCGCATCTACGCTGCGTAGCCCATGGCACGCACCTGGTCACTCGACTCCTGGCACGGCCTCACCGCCGAGCAACAGCCAACCTGGCCCGACGCCGGCGACCTTGATCGCGCGCTGAAACAGATCAGTTCGCTGCCTCCCCTGGTGTTTGCCGGCGAGGCCCGCAGCCTCCAATCGGCCCTCGGTCAAGTGGCGGCAGGCAACGCCTTTTTGTTGCAGGCCGGCGACTGTGCCGAAAGCTTCGAAGAGTTCTCGGCCAACAACATCCGCGAAAAGCTGCGCGTCATCTTGCAGATGGCCGTCGTGCTCACCTATTCGCTCGGCGTACCGGTGGTGAAGGTCGGTCGTATGGCCGGTCAGTTCGCTAAGCCACGTTCGCAGCCGTTCGAACGCGTCGGCGACCTTGAGATTCCGTCGTTCCGTGGACACATCGTGAACGATCCCGCGCCGACCGACGCCGCGCGCCGACCCGACCCCGAACGCCTCGTCCAGGCGTATCACCAGTCGGCGAGCACGCTGAACCTTCTACGCGCATTCACCAAGGGTGGCTTCGCCGACCTCAACCGTGTGCACGCCTGGACCCAAGAGTTCATCGAGTCGTCGCCCGAGGGACAGCGCTACCAGACGTTGGCCACCGAAATCGAAAACGCCCTCGCCTTCATGCGTGCCTGCGGAATCGACACCGAGAACAACGCGGCCCTGCACCAGGTCGACGTCTACACGTCGCACGAGGCGCTGATTCTCGGCTACGAAGAGGCACTCACGCGCCGCGACTCTTTGACCGGCGATTGGTACGACTGCTCGGCACACATGCTGTGGATCGGCGAGCGCACACGCCAACTCGACGGCGCACACATCGAGTTCCTGCGCGGTGTCGGAAACCCGATCGGGTGCAAGGTCGGGCCGTCCGCCACGCCCGATTTCGTCCTCGAACTGTGCCAAGTCTTGAATCCCGCCCGTATTCCGGGACGCCTCACCCTCATCTCGCGAATGGGCGCCGACAACATCGAAGACAAGTTGCGTCCCCTGCTACGTGCGGTGCACGATTCGGGACACCCGGTCGTGTGGGCATGCGATCCGATGCATGCCAACACCTTCACGTCGACGACGGGGCGCAAGACCCGCCATCTCGACCATGTGGTGGCGGAAATCGCCGGGTTCGTTCGCGCGCATCGCGCCGAACACACGTGGCCCGGCGGCATTCACGTCGAACTCACGGGCGACGACGTCACCGAGTGTCTCGGTGGTTCTCATTCGCTGTCCGATGCCGACCTCGACGATCGTTACCAAACGGTGTGCGATCCGCGATTGAACGGTCGCCAAAGTGTCGACCTCGCATTCCGTGTCGCAGAGCTCATTCGCTCTAACCTGAACTAATCAAAGCGTTCGATCAAGTTTCGGGCTGGCCCGTCGAGTTCGCCTCAGTGGCGGTGATCGACCGGTACGGCGTGCTCCACACCCACGGCGACACAACTCGCACGGTGCGCATCGCGTCGGTCAGCAAACTTTTCACCGCCTGGGCCGCGATGATCGCAGTCGAAGAAGGCACCACTTCCCTGTCGGAACCCGTCGGTCAACTGGGGTGCACCGTCCGGCACCTCCTTGCACATGCGGGTGGCTATTCGTTCGACGGGGTGAACCCCATCACTTCCCCGGGACGAAAACGCATCTATTCGAACACCGGCATCGAACTACTCGCAGCGCACGTGGGCGAACGGGCCGGCGTCGAATTCTCCGACTACCTGCGCGAGGCCGTCTGTGAACCACTCGGTCTCGCATCGACACGTCTCGAGGGGTCGGCGGCAAAGGACGTCGTCAGCAACGTCGACGACTGTGCGCGTTTCACGGCTGAACTGCGTCGTCCGTCGCTTCTGTCTCGCGAGACGGTGCGCGAGATGACCAATGTGCAGTTTCCCGAACTCGAAGGCGTGGTGCCCGGCCTCGGGCGCTTCGATCCGTGCCCGTGGGGACTCGGGCCGGAAATTCGCGGCACGAAATCGCCGCACTGGACGGCACCCCACGGTTCGGCCGCCACCTGGGGGCACTTCGGCGGAACGGGCACGTTCCTGTGGGTCGACCCCGTCGCCGACGTTGCCTGCGTGATGTTGTCGAACCGCGAGTTCACCGAGTGGGGCATGGACCACTGGCCGGCCTTCAACGATGCAGTCCTCGAAGAAGCGAGAACCGTCCGTGGCTGACCCTCAGCCGTCGGCGATGACGTCCGCCGAGCGGGACACCGCGACACTCAGCGTCTTGATGTTCGCATCCGGCGCGACCGCGGTGTCGAACAGCATCATCTTCGGCGCGCTCGGTGACCTGCAGGACACCTACGGCTTCGCCGACTTCGGCCTTGGGCTCATTGCGGGCATCGGATTCTTGATGGGTCTCTTGACACAGGTCTTCATCGCACCACTGGCCGACACGTACAAACCCAAGGTCTTGATGGTGACGGGACTCGGCTTCGCGGCCGTCGGATCGCTCGTCTTCGCCCTCGGCGACACGCTGTGGCAGTTCGTCATCGGTCGCGCGATTGTCGGGGTCTCGTTCGGCTGCACCCAGCCCGCCGCGCGAGCGATCGCCGCGAACCTCGACAAATCCCGTGCCGCGGAACGCCTGGGGAAACTCGCCGGCGTGGAGACCGCGGGCATCGTGGGCGGGCCGTTCATCAGCGGCATGATGCTCGACCCCTTGGGGTTGCGCGCAACGTTCCTGGTTTTTGCGCTGGTGGCCATCGCCGCCTCACTCACGCTCGCCGCCAAGTCATTGCCGAAGTTGCCCTCGTCGGGAGAATCACGACGAATCAGCCTGACGCTTCTGCGCTATCCCGGCGTGCGCACGGTTGCACTCACCACGATGAGTCTTTACCTGCCGATCGGTGTGTACGACGCGCTGTGGGATCGTTACCTCACCGACCGCGGCGCATCGAACTTCGTCGTCGGCCTGTCGTTCCTGCTCTACGGCATCCCCTTCGTCTTGTTGGCTCGCCTCGGGGGGCGACTCGCCGACAAGTGGGGCGCACTGCGCACCGCGCTCTATGCGATTTTCATCCTCGCGCCGGTCGTCGCCGGGTACGGACTCGCCGCAACGCCGTTGGCGATCATCATCGTGTCGATCGTCGAGGGCGTGGTGCAGGCTGCAACGATTCCGGCCTCGCAAGCGAGCACGTCCCAGGTGGCGCCGGAAGGGCGCGCCGCGGCAGCCCAGGGGCTGTCAGGGGCATCGAACCTGGTCGGCGCTGCCGCAACTGCATTCGTGAGCCCGTGGATTTACGGGGCACACGGGCCCGTGTGGGCCTTTGGCATCATCGCTGCCGTCATGTTGTCGATTTCGCTCGTTGCCCAAACCATGGCACGACGTCACGATCTTCTCTAGCCCAAGCGTGTGATCATCACGAGGAGAAGCGTCAGCTGAGCCGCTCGATGATCATCGCCATGCCCTGGCCCCCGCCGACGCACATCGACTCGAGACCGAAGGTTTTGTCCTCGTGCTGCAGGCCGTTGATGAGCGTCGCCATGATGCGTGCGCCGGTCATGCCGAACGGATGGCCGAGTGCGATTGCTCCTCCGTGGACGTTCAACTTGTCCATCGGAATGTTGAGGTGCTTCGCCGAGGGAATCACCTGTGCGGCAAAGGCCTCGTTGATCTCGACCAAGTCGATGTCGTTGATCGACATCTTGGCGCGAGCAAGTGTTTGGCGAATCGCCTCGATAGGACCCAAGCCCATGATCTCGGGGTTGAGACCAGAGACGCCCGAGGCGACGATTCGTGCGAGCGGAGTGATGCCGAGCTGCTTGGCTTTCGTGTCGCTCATCACCATGACGGCAGCCGCACCATCGTTCAATGGACACGCGTTGCCGGCCGTGATTTCGCCGTCGGGACGGAAGGCGGGCTTCAGGTTCGAGAGACCCTCGACGGTCGTGCCGTCGCGAGGACCGTCGTCGGTCGAGACGATGGTGCCGTTCGGCAACGTGACGGGCGTGATTTCACGCTCGAAAAAACCGTTCTTCTGGTGGGCGACCGCAAGCTGTTGCGACCGTGCGCCGAATTCGTCCATTTCTCGACGTGTGACACCCTCGACCTCGCGAACGTTCTCCGCCGTCTGACCCATCGCGATGTAAATGTCGGGCAGGCCCTGCTGAGGGGTCCACGTGGGGTGACCGCCCTCGGCGCGCTGCTTCGTGCGTGCGCCTGCATCGGTGAAGATTGCATTCGGCGCCGAATCGCTCGCCCCCGCTCCGTAGCGGCTGACGCACTCGACTCCGGCGGCGATGAAGCAGTCTCCTTCACCCGAGCGAATTGCGTGCGCCGCCATGCGAATGGTCTGCAGGCTCGACGAGCAGTAGCGGTTGACGGTGACACCGGGAACGTCGTCGAGTCCCGCGAGAATCGCCACGACGCGCGCGATGTTGAAGCCCTGCTCTCCCGCGGGCTGACCGCAACCCATCATCAGGTCTTCGACATCGCTTGCCTTCACTTGGGGCACCTTTGCCATGAGGGCTCGAACCATCTGCGCCGACAGGTCGTCGGGGCGCGTGTCGACGAGCGACCCCTTGAAGGCGCGTCCGATCGGACTGCGTGTGGTTGCGACGATGACGGCCTCGGCCATGATTTCCCCTGTCGTGACGCCGTTCCCCGACGGCTTCTTGTCAAGACAGACTACAAAGTGCGGTTCGCCCGCGCCGAGAGCACACGTTCCAGCTCTTCGCGCTGCAGCGGGTCGTGCAGGTTGATGAGGCCCGCGTACCACCGCAGGCCTTTCGGCGTCGCGACCACCCGCACCGGCACCCGGTCCCCGAGGTCGTGGCCAAAAGCAGTCGGGATGTCGACGCTTTCCACGCCGGCGGCGAAGAGTTCGTCCTCCGTCGCCGACAGCTCGCCACCCGACATGAGGTAGGTGTCGGCATCGACGAAAAACGTGAATTCGATCGTCCGATTCTCGGGGAGGGCTTCGTCGTCGTGCGACATCACCGCATAATCTCACGGCATGTCGACCCCGACCACATCGTTGCCGAAAGTCCCCCTGTCCGAGATCAACCTCTCGAATCCCGAGTTCTGGCTGCAGGACCGCGCCGTGCGGTACGGAGCGTTCAAGACGCTGCGAGATGAGTCGCCGTATCACTTTTTCGAGGAATGGGAATTCGAGAACTCCCCCATCCCCCGCGGCCCGGGATATATCGCCCTCACCCGACACGACGACATCTGGCACGTCAGTCGCCATCCCGAGCTCTTTTGCAGCGGCAAGGGCTCGAACATCGGCGACCTCACCGTGGAGCTGAACGAGTTTTTCGGCTCGATGATCAACATGGACGACCCGAAGCACTTCCGTCTGCGTTCGATCGTTTCGAGAGGCTTTGCCCCGCGTGAGATCAAGCGTGTCGAAGAGTACGTGGTCGCAAAAGCGAAGGAAGTCGTCGACAACGTCATCGAACGTTTCCCCAGCGGCGAATTCGACTTCGTCGAAGAGATCGCCTCGCGCTTCCCGCTCGAAATCATCTGC
>JAGWWV010000044.1 GCA_018970175.1 Acidobacteriota bacterium | reverse complement strand
GCGGGTTGTGGTGTCGCGCAGCGCGATGTCATGTGGGTGAGCGCCGACACGGGGGTCGGAATCGACGCATTGCGCGCACACATTCTTGGTGCGCTCGAACAATGACCGACAAGAAAAAGGGGATCCTGTGGATCCTCACGTCGGCACTTGCGTATTCGGTCTTCACCGTCATGGCGAAGCGGCTGCTCGGCGAGATCGGCCCGACCGATGTTTTGTTCTGGCGGTTCGTGATTGCGGCGCCGGTGATTTGGGTGGTCGTTTTGGCGCGCGCGAAGAGCGGACGCGGCCCGAACCCGTTGCGGGTCGAATGGCATCCGCGCTTCGCAATGGGATTGTTGTTCGGCCTGCTCGCCTGGTTCGCGTTCGTCGGAGTCGACAAACTTCCCGGTGATCTGTACGTCATCATCATCTACACGTATCCGGCGATGGTTGCGGTCGGCGCACGTCTGTTGGGAAAACCGGCGACGCGCCAGTTGTGGACGGCGCTCGCGATCACGACGCTCGGCATCGTTCTCACGGTGCCCGAAATATTCGACGGAGCCGAGGGCGCGGCGGTTTTTGGGTTCGTGCTCACGATCTTCAACGCGGCCCTGTATGCGGGCTACATCCTCTACAGCGAACGCATCGTCAACGACACGAAGGGCCATCACCTCGCCGGCGACAGTTTTGTCGCTGCAGCGTGGGGAATGATCGGCTCGCTCATCGTTGCGGCTGCGGTCGCCGTTGGCTCGGGCGGCGTCTCGCTCCCCGAGTCGGCAATCGCGGTGCTGTGCATGTTCGGTCTCGGCATCGTCAGCACCGTGGTGTCGCAGACCGCCTTCTTCCTGGGTGTGACGAAGTTGGGTCCGGCGCCGGCCGCGTTGGTGGCGGCCAGCGAACCCGTCATGGCGCTGACATGGCTGGTGATCTTTCTCGACGAGTCGATGCGCGCGATCCAGGTTCTCGGGGCGGGTCTTGTCATCGTGGGAGTTGTTTGGTCGCAGCGAACTAATGTTGCGGGCAGTTCGCGCCGAGCGGCGCCAGTCGAAAAGGGGAAGACATGACCGCGGTGGGAATGCATTCTGGAATCGCAACCGACGATGCGATGAACCTCGCCATGTCCGACAAGGCGATACCGCTCTACGAGGCCGTGAAGCAGTTCATCAAGAACGAGGTCGATCCCATCACGGAAGAGTTCTACGAACTCGGCGAGGGTCGCGCAAACCGTTGGGGCTACGCGCCGGGACAGCTCGAACTTCTCCAGTCGGTGAAGGACAAGGCCAAGGCGAACGGCCTGTGGAACTTCTTTCTTCCGAACGCAGAAACCGGCGAGGGTTTGTCGAACCTCGACTATGCCTACATCGCGATGGAACTCGGCAAGAATCCGCTCGCATCCGAATGTCTCAACTGTTCGGCACCCGACACCGGGAACATGGAAGTGATTGAACGCGTCGGCACGCCGGCGCAGAAGAAGCAGTGGCTCGAGCCGCTGCTGCGGGGCGAGATTCGTTCCGCCTACGCGATGACCGAACCCGACATCGCGTCGTCCGACGCGAAGAACATCGCCTGTCGTGCGGTGCTCGACGGTGACGAGTGGGTCATCAACGGCGAGAAGTACTACATCTCGGGTGCCGGTGACCCGCGCTGCAAGATCATGATCGTGATGGTGTTGACCAGCCCCGACGGTCCGCCGTCGCGCAAGCACTCGCAGATTCTCGTTCCGATGGACACCCCGGGCGTCGAGATTCTCGGGGCCATGCACGTCTTCGGCGAGGACGACGCGCCGCACGGCCACATGCACCTGCGCTTCAACGACGTGCGTGTTCCGAAGGACAACATTCTTCTCGGCGAGGGCCGTGGCTTTGAGATCTCCCAGGTGCGTCTTGGACCGGGCCGTATTCACCACTGCATGCGTTCCATTGGTGCGGCCGAGCGCGCACTCGAACTGATGGTGCGTCGTGGTCTGCACCGCGAAGCGTTTGGCAAGCCGCTCACACGCCTCGGCAAGAACCCCGAGGTCATCGCCAAGGCACGCATCGAGATCGAGGCATGTCGTCTCATGGTTCTTCGTGCGGCGAAGGCGATGGACACGATGGGTAACGCCGAAGCGCGTGTGTGGGTGAGCGCCGTCAAGGCGATGGTGCCCGAGCGCGTCTGCAAGATCATCGACGAAGCAATCCAGATGTACGGCGCCACCGGCGTCTCGCAGTGGACGCCGCTGTCGCGGATGTACGCGAGCCAGCGCACGTTGCGTTTGGCCGACGGACCCGATGAAGTGCACTGGGGTGTCGTCGGCCGCTTCGAGATCGCGCGCTACGAAAACGAGCCGCCGATCGAGAAGCCGACCGAATACAGGGGCATGTTCTCCGGCCCTGCATGAGGCTGCATCATGAACTCGGGGGCTCGGGCCCGCGCGTTCTCTTCTTCAATGGTTCGGGTGCCACGCTCGAGGGCTCCGCGATCATCATCGACGGTTTGCGCGAGTTCGCAACGGTGCTGGCCCACGACCAGCGTGGTCTCGGCAAGACGGGCATCATCGATGGCCCGTACACGATGGCGCAGTACGCACGCGATGCGGCCGATCTTCTCGACCACGTCGGTTGGTCAACGTGCATCGTCGTCGGAATCAGCTTCGGCGGAATGGTTGCACAGGAGTTTGCGGTCACGTACCCCGAACGTGTCGAGAGACTGGTGTTGTTGTGCACCAGTGCCGGCGGCGAGGCGGGTGCTTCGTACCCGTTGCATGCGGACGTCGAACTCGACCCCGCGGCGCGCGCCGACAAGCAGGTGCCGATTTTCGACACACGTTTCACGCCCGAGTACCTCGCGAACGACAACTTTGCTTCCGCGTTGGCAACGATGCTGCGTGACCGCGAGTTCGTGCCGAAGTCGGACGAAGTGCGCAGGGGAGAAGTGATGCAGCTCGAGGCGCGTCGTCATCACGACGTCGCCGATCGTCTGCACCTCATCGCGTGTCCGACCCTCGTGATGGCGGGTCGCTACGACGGCATCGCCCCCGTGGCAAACAGCGAGGCCATCGCCGCCCGAATTCCGGGCGCCGAACTTCGCGTTTTCGAAGGCGGACACCTCTTCATTGCGCAGGATCCAGCCGCCATGGCCGACATCCGTGGGTTAATCACCCCCACCCAAATGTAATCGAATCCGATAACACTTGGTAGGGTGGGAGCGTGAACGCTGCCGCCATCATCACATCGGCCCGCACCCGGGCCCGTCTCTCGAAGCGCGAACTTGCCCGTCGAGTCGGTACCTCGCCCGCAGCAATAGTCGAGTATGAATCGGGCCGTCGCTCGCCGACGGTGGACTCGCTCGACCTGATCCTCCGCGTGTGCGGGGTCGACATGGCAATCAGTTTTGTCGACCGGTCCGAAACTGACCGGCTCGAAAAATGCGGACGAGACCTCGAGGCGGTTCTCGAACTTGCCGATGCACTGCCGAAACGTGCACCCAACCCCGATCTTCAGTGGCCCCTTCTTCCGGGCTCTCGGGCGGTTCGACTGTGAGCGCCACGCCGGGACCAATCGTGCATTCACAAGTTGGGCGGCGCATGCTCGCGATCGTCGATGCCTTGAACAAGGCTGGGTTGCAATTTGCATTTGGCGGGGCGCTTGCACTGGCGTACCACATCGAAAATCCCCGAGCCACGACCGATATCGACATCGACATTCTTGTCGAGCCCACAGATGAGAACGTCGCAGAAATCGTCAAAGTGTTGAGGGGGTTGTTCGAGATTCCCGACGCAAAGGCGAACGAGCTCCTTGTAGTCGGACAGGTGCGATTCATGTGGGACGAGGTGCCCGTTGACGTCTTCACCCACACTCACGAGTTCCATCACGACATCGCCGCGCACGTCGAATATGTTCCGTTCGAAGGGCGGACGATTCCCATTCTCAGCGCGATGCATCTCGCCGTGTTCAAAGCCTTCTTTGATCGACCGAAGGATTGGGTCGACATTCAAGAGATGGCCTTTCTGCCCTCGTTTCCGCGGCAGGCCGTCATCGATTGGCTACGCCGGCTCCTCGGCGACAATTACAGGATTCGTCAGATGGAGAGTCTCGAAAACGTCCGTCCGAAAGAGCGAACGTTCAGGGAAATGATCGAGGGACGCAGCGCAAACGACTGATCAGCGGCCGCGGAATGGTCTGATGCCGTTGGCAGGAATGACGCCGAGGCGACCCGCCTGAAAGTCCTCGAACGCCTGCTGTAGCTCGGCGCGGGTGTTCATGACGAACGGCCCGTACTGCTCGACCGGTTCGCCGATCGGCTCGCCACCCAACAAGATCACGTCGAGCGGACCTTTCGCCGAAGCGGTGAGGGTGATGGTGTCACCCGCGCCGAACACGGCGAGTCGACCAAGGCCGAACGACGCCTGCTCGGCTCCGACGGTTCCCTCGCCCGACAGGCCGTATGCGAGCGCGTTGTGCGCAGGGTTCCACGGCAACGTCATGCGCACGCCGGGGGAGAGCGTCGCATGCGCGACGACGATCGGTGTGTGCGTCGAGCCGGGTCCCTTCACGCCGTCGATCTCGCCCGCGATGATGCGGATGATGGTTCCGGCATCGGCCGTTGTCACAAGTTTCACGAGGTCGGCTTCGAGGTTCTGGTAGGCGGGCGGAATCATCTTCTTCACCGACGGCAGGTTGACCCACAACTGAATGCCGTGGAACAAGCCACCCCGGATGACCATGTCTTCGGGTGGTGTTTCGATGTGGAGAACGCCGCCACCGGCGGTCATCCATTGGGTGCCGCCGTCGGTGATGACACCGCCACCACCGTGTGAGTCCTGGTGAATGAACGTGCCGTCGAGGATGTACGTGACGGTTTCGAAACCGCGGTGCGGGTGCCAGTCGGTGCCGCGTGGTTCGTAGGGCGCGTAGTTCACCTCGCCCATCTGGTCCATCATGATGAACGGGTCGACTTCGGCGCGCGTGGCGCCGTAGAACGCACGGCGTACGGGGAAGCCCTCACCTTCGTGTCCGGAGGGTGCAACGGTGACGCGCTTGACCGGTCGGGGACGCACGTCGGCGCGTGACGACACGTCGATGCCGATGCGGGGGAGGGTGAGCGTGTCGGCGGTGACGGCGGGCATCGGAAACCTTTCGAGGAGCAGATAGTTGCGAGCGCAAGTAACTGTAGCGATCGGGGCGGTCTACTGCAACGTGGAGAGACGTAACGTGGGTCTGTGTTGGTGCGTCGCTTCGTTGGTGTTGCCTTCGCAACCTGTCTGTTCGTCGGGTGTGGCCCACGGGAAGATCAGGCCGGGCCCCCGTCAACCGCACCGATCGAGTGGCAATCGTGTGGTGACGTCGACTGCGCGACGTTCCGCGTCCCGCTCGAGCGCTTTGGGTCCCCTTCGGCACGATCAACGTTGCTGGAACTGCGGGCTTATCGCCAATTTTCACCCGTCCGGGAAAGTCGCCACCTTCCGCTCGTCATCCACCCCGGCGGCCCCGGAGCCGATGTGCGTGCCGCGGTATCCATGGCGCGTTCCGCACTCGCCCCCATCATCGACGACTTCGACATTTACGCGCTGTCGACACGTGGCAGCGTCGATGGTGCCGCATTCGACTGCGGTGAGAGCCTTCGTGACCTCCGCGTCATCGACGCCGATTCCGCGGCCGCCGGTCGGTTCGCACGGGGTTGTCGTTCTCGTTCGCTGATGTTGGTTGGTCACGTCGGCACTCTCGACAGCGTCGACGATCTCGAGGACTTTGGTCGGGCGCTTGGTTTCGAGTCGGTGCGCTTTCTCGGCTGGAGCTACGGCGCCACTCTCGGTGCGGCATGGGCGATGACTCACCCGACGTCGTTGCGGTCGGTCGTTCTCGATGCTCCGTCCGATCCGCGCAGCCCATGGGATGTGGTTCTGGCGCGTAAGTACGGCGCAGCATCCCGTGCTTTTGCTCGAGGCACGGTGTCGACTTCGCTCGATGGACCGATGACCCCACGAGAAGCAGCTCTGTGGCGTGACTACCTGTTGTACGAACCCGAAGCAACGGATGACGTTTCGACGCTGACGTCGCTGCGGTTGGGCGAGACCCCCGACGGCAAGAACGACGGTGGTATCGAGACGCAGATCGGCGTGCACTGTTCTGACGTCACGAGAGCCGAAACGCGTGCGGCAATCGAAGTACCCGAATCCGACCCCCGAATCGGCTTCGGTGCAACGTTCGATCGCGTCTGCATGGAACTTCCGCCGCCGCCCAGGCCGCTGTCGACCATCGAAGTCGACGGCGCGGCAACCCGTCTCGATGTGATGGTGGTGTCGACGTCCGGTGATCATGTGATCCCCGCGTCGGTGTCACAGGAGCTTGCCGGGGACATGCTGTGGCGCAGTGTCATCGTCGACGCCGATCGACATCTCAGCGTCGGGTTCGACCCGGTTGCGACGAAGAAGGCGATGGCATTCCTCGCCACCGGCGAGTGATCAGTGGTCGAAGCGTCCCGGCGGAGCCGCGTCGGGCTTGCGGGCCCACATCTTCTTGCTGTCGAAGTTCAGCTCGTAGTCGGGCTTCAGTTCGATGACGACTCGGCCGGGGGAGTCGAGAAGAGCAAGGAAGGCCTGAGCGCCCGCTTCGTCGTCTTTGCGGATGGCGCGGGCGAGTTCAGGCAGCATCCAGTCGCGGGTTGCGCGGTCGTCGTGGACGATGCAGCGTCCACGCACCGACACCGTCTTGCCGGGGCCGATCGTGGTGCCAACCGACGAGATCATCGCTGCCGCGTAGCCCGTGCGACGGATTGCGGGGATGCGCGCCCGGGTCCCGGCAGCCGTCAGCCAGATGCTGCCCTTGCGCCAGATGAAACTCATGGCAACGCCGAAGGGTTGGCCGGCCTTGTTGGTCCAGATGAACGTGCACTCCACCTGCTCTTTGAGCAACCGATCCCGCAGCTCAGGGTCAAGGCCGCATTCCGCAAGGTTCTCTGCATCTTCCACGCTGTCACCGTAGCCGTGGTCAAGTGGTAGGAACCAGGTCATACCTGAGTAGCATTACGGTATGAAATTGAGCATCAGCCTTCCGGACGATGATGTGGCCTACCTCGACGAGGCCGTGGAATCGGGAACTTATGCCTCGCGGTCCGCCGCCATCGCTCGCGCGCTGCGCCTCCTTCGGTCGGCCGAACTTGGCGACATGTACGACCTTGCTTTCAGAGAGTGGGCACTGTCGGGCGACGCCGAAGCGTGGGATGCGACAACGGCAAAGGACTGGACCTGACGGTGCTGCGTGGTGAGATCCGATTGGTGGACCTCGAGCCCGCGTCGCCCGGCGAAGCCGGAAAGATCCGCCCTGCGGTCATCGTCAGTAACGACGTACAGAACATGCGGGCGGTGATGTCCGACTTCGGCACAGTCACGGTCGCGGCCGTGACATCGAATGTCAGGAATGTCCTGCCGTTTCACGTACTCATTACAGCCAAGGAAACGGGGCTTGATACCGACAGCAAAATTCAGGCCGAGCAGATCCGCGCAGTGTCGGTCAAACGCGTCGGAAAGTATCTCGGTCGCATCACTGCGGAAAACACCGTTCGTCTTGACGCAGCACTTCGGCTCCATCTCGAACTGTGAAACCGGTCAGGGTTCGACGATTGCGAAGCCGGGCTCGAAGGCGTCGAGATTGCCGAAGATGGTCAGTAGGGCGGAGGGGTCGCCGTCGAGGGCAATGTTGCCCGCCTGAACCTGGTCGACGAACGTCGTTTCCTGCAGCATCACGCGAATGAAGTCGAGACGCGTCGTGGTGACAGTGACCGTCGCGTTGTCGTCGTGGCGGCCGGGTACCGAAAACAGGGTGCGATTCGACAAGCCGACTACCCAACGCTCGTTCACATCGGTGAAGTTCCAGTTGACGAGAGCAGTGAGGCCACCGACGGCTTCCGACTTCAACCGCACCGAGATGGTGTCGAAGATCTGCTCGACGGTCATCGCGACGAGAATTCCCCGTCCACGGGCGTTGCCGCCCTTCACGTCGGGCGGGCCCTGTCGCAGTTCTTGTGCGCCCTGTAGGTAGGCGTTGCGGAAAGTCGATGACTCGGCCTGGTAGCCGAGTTGTTCGAGAGTGTCGGCCTGCAGTTCGCGTGCAGCGGTGTTGGTGGGGTCGGCGAAAACGAGATGGTTCACCAATTCCGCAACCCAGCGGTATTCACCTGCTTCGAACCATGACCGCGCTCTGGTGAGCAGCGCGTCGGCGCCGCCGGCGAGTTCGACGTAGCGACGCCCCGCCTCGGCCGGTGCGAGTTTGTTGAGATTCGCCGGGTTGCCGTCGTACCAACTGAGGTAGCGCTGGTAGACGGCTTTGCAGTTGTGCACGAGGTCGCCGTAGTAGCCGCGCGTGTGGCTCTGTGCGAGAAACTCCTCGGGTAGTCGCAGTTCGGCTGCGATTTCCGTGGGGACGTAACCCTTGTTCGCGAGACGCATCGTTTGGTCGTGCATCCATTTGTAGAGATCGCGCTGCAACGTGAGGAATTCGCGGACGTTGTCGGTGCCCCAGCGTGGCCAGTGGTGCGATGCGAACATGAGATTCGCCCGACCGGCGTACAGCTCGATTGCTTCGTTCACGTACTTCGACCATGCGAGGGAGTTGCGCACCTGCGCCCCGCGAATCGGCACGAGGTTGTGCATCGTGTGCGTGCAATTCTCGGCCGTGCACAGCCATCCGAAGTCGGGGAAGAAGAAGTTCATCTCGGCGGGCGCTTCGGTCTCGGGAGTCATCTGGAACACGATGCGGACGCCGTCGATGTTCATTTCCTGGCCGGTATGGGTGATGTCATGCGTTGGCGCAATGAGACCGGAAATGTCGTGGGGGACCGCCTTGCCGAGACCCGCGTCGATGTGCGCGTCGGGTCCCGGGGGCAACAGAGGGCCGAACTGATAAGCCGAGCGACGCAGCATTGCGGGTCCGGCGATGATGTTCTCGGACACGGCTTCGTGGAGGAAACCCTCGGGTGCAACGACGATGCATCGCCCCGCGTCGACGTCGTCCTGGGAGGTGACACCGTTGACGCCGCCGAAGTGATCGGCGTGTGAGTGCGTGTAGATGACCGCGACGACGCGACGCGCACCGAGGTGCTGGTTGGCGAGGTCGAGCGACGCCCGTGCACTTTGGCCCGAGGTCAGCGGGTCGATGACGATCCAGCCCGTTGCACCCTCGATGAAGGTGATGTTCGAGATGTCGTATCCGCGCACCTGCCAACACTTCGGTGCAACCTCGAACAGTCCGTGTCGTCGGTTCAATTGCGCCTGGCGCCACAGGCTTGGGTTCACCGTGTCGGGCGGTGCGGCGTCGTCGGCGAGAAACGAGTAGCGCGCGATGTCCCACACGGGGCGTCCGGTCTTCGGATCGGTGACGCGACCGTCGGGAATCGCGGCGATGAAACCTCGGTCGGCACGCGTGAAGTCGTCGGCATCGAGGTCGAAGCTGACCGCGGCGTTTACTGCGCGGGTGTGTTGTGTCGCCGGTTTTCTCACTGTCGCACGCCCCGTTGGATCGATTCGAAGATGCTTGCCATGTTCCTCACCTGGGTTGGGTTCAGGTGGTCGAACAAGTTCTCGCGCACGTTTTCCACGTGGTCGGGTGCGGCCTTTTGCAGACGTCGCAGACCGGCCGTGGTGAGCACGGCCATCATGCTGCGCCTGTCGTTTTCGCTCGGTTCGCGCGCGACGAGACCGGCTTTCACCAGACCGTCGAGTCGTCGGGTGAGGCCGCTCGGCGACAGACGCAGTGCCTCGGCGAGATCGCACATGCGCATCTGGCGATCGTCGGCTTCCGAGAGATACACGAGCACCTGATAGTCGCCGAGAGTCAGATCGTGCTCCGCAAGGCCCGCTTCGAATGCCGTCATCAAGTCGCCGACACTCTCAATGAACGCCCTCCAGGCGACGGCTTCCGTTTCGTTGAGCCAACGTGGCTGTGACATACGATCAGCGTAGTTGCGGTGACGAGATCGTTGTGACCGCAAATTTCCGGGGACCAACACAATCGGGGGAAACATGTCAGCAGATCTGGAGCGCCGAATCGCGCGCCTCGAAGCAATCGAAGCGGTGCGTTATGCATTTCACCGTTACTTCCATGCGATCGACAACAACAACATCGATCTGCTCATCAACGAGGTGTTCACGAAAGACGCCGTTCTCGTGATCTCGAACTACCCGCCGGGCAGTGGACAAAATCTCCTGCTCGATACCGAGGAAAAAATCCGCGCCGTCTACGGCCCCATCAAGGCCGACGGGCACCGACACAATGCGTCGAACACTTCGGTGTGGGTCAACGACGACATCACCGAGGCGAAAGTGACGAGCTTCTTCGTGACCACGATCGCGTGGGGCAATCAGGGCGGAATGTACGAGGGCACGTTCGTGCCGATGGGCGACGGCACGTGGAAGGCGAAGCGCTGGTTGGTCTCGAGCCAGTGGGGTTGGCGTCTCACCGACACCGAATACAAGTTGCCCGCGCCGTATCTCTACGAGCCGCCGTCGGTTGGCACCGAAATGGGCGGCTACCAGCCCAAGTAATCACCTTCACCGCGCACGGTGAGGCCGATCCGCAACGTGTGGGTCATCATCGGCTGATGGACCTCTCCGGAAAACTGATTCTCGTCACGGGTGCAAGTGGTGGCCTTGGTCGGGAGATTGCGTCGCAGATCGAGGCACGGGGCGGATACGCCCTGCGGACCTCGGGAGGCGAATGCGACATCAGTGTCGCCGAAGATCGGTCGGTCATCACGCAGTTGGTCGTCGACCACGGCGGCATCGACGGGGTCGTCTTTGCGTCCGGTGTCGTGGGCTTCGGAGCGCACGGGGGAATTCCGCAAGGGTCGGTGCAGCGCCTCATCGACGTGAACACCGTGGGTCCTCTCGAACTGACGAATGATCTGTTGCCACACCTGCGCGACGGGGGATCGATCGTGTTCATCACGGGCGCCGTGGTCGATTTCACAACGGCCGGAATGGCGGCCTACACCGCTGCAAAGGCGGGCTTGTCGGCCGCGTGTCCGGTGCTTCGCCGGGAACTGCGGAGCCGGAAGATCAACGTCATCGATGCGCGACCACCGCACACTGAAACCGGTCTTGCGACGCGTGCCGTCTACGGTGAGGCGCCGAAGATGAAGCAGGGTCTCGAGCCCGCGGTCGTGGCGAAGCGAATCGTCGACGCGATGGTCAACGACGAAAACGAACTAGCGCCCGTCGTGTTCGGCGAGTAGCGCGTCGAGGTAGTCGGCGCTCGTCAGTTCCAGTTCGGAACAGGAATTCAGCGCCTCGATGACCTTCGGGTCGGGGTGATTGCCTGCGATGCGTTCCCATGCGCCGGCACCCTGCCGTTCGGCGTTCGCCTGAATGCGCAACTGGTCCCAGACGTCGAGTGGCGCGAAAACGTCGTAGTACGTCTTCAATGCACCGGGCAACGGAGCCTCGAGCTCAGCGCGGCGCGATTCGTCCATCGGGAACGCGGCCTCGATGCGGTTCGCGATCTCGTCTTCCGCCTCGGCGCAGCGGAGCAAACCCTCGGAGTGTTCGGGCAGCATGTCGGCCCAGCCCCGGTAGCGGCTTGCGGCACCGCGCTCGAGCAAGGCGAGGAAGCGGGGCGAAATCTCGGGCGGAACCTGGGAAATGAAGGGTCCGAGTAGCTCTCCGAAGCGCGGGATCACGATGTTCGACATGGCTGAAACAGTAGCCGCCCGTCGTCCGGTCGAAAGTCCGTCAGGTCGTGAGCGACGAGATGATGCGGGGCTGCAGGTGCGGCCACGCACCGGCAAAGCCCGGATGAAGGTCGTAGGTGTGGACGTCGTTGACGTGCACCCAATGGAGCGCCTCTGACTCGCCGTTTGCGATGCCGGCGTTGGCGTCGCCGTGACAGTGGGCAATGACGGTGTGGTAACCCCAGGCGCCGTGATCGTCGGTGAACACGTCGACAACGCTGACGTGGTGTTCCTCGATGCCCACCTCTTCCCAAGCCTCACGTTTTGCGGCGGCGATGGGGTCTTCGTGCGAATCAAGTGCGCCGCCGGGCAGCGCCCACGTGCCGCCACCGTGCGTCCAGGCGGCACGCAGTTGCAAAAGCACGTGCGGTTCGGCGAGGTCGCGTCGCACCAACAACAGTCCTGCTGCGCCGTAGAGACCCCAGTGATAGCGGCCGCAGTCGCAGTCGACCCAGCCGTCACCGTCGCGCGATCCCATGCGTCCAGTTTGTCATCGTGGCGGCAAAAGTTGCCAGTGGACTAGCGTCTCCACATGGCGCGACCACCCGTTTCTCTCAGGGCTCTCGCAGCGGCGCGCGGAGACGAGCCTGCCGATCTGTTGATTCGCGGCGGTCGCGTGCTCGCACCCGCGACGAAGGAGTGGGTCGAAACAAGCCTCGCGATTTGCGACGGCTCCGTCGTCGGGTGGGGTGACCGGGACGCCGTCGAGACCATCGACGTGGGCGGGGCGGCGCTCGTGGCGGGGTTCGTCGATGCGCACATGCATCTCGAGTCGTCGAAATTGTGGGTGAGCGAATACGTGAAGGCCGTGCTGCCGAACGGCACCACGGCGGTGGCAGCCGATCCGCACGAGATCGCGAACGTTGCGGGGCTCGAAGGAATCAAGGCGGTGGTCGACGCGGCCGAGCAGATGCCGTTCACGTTCGGCGTTGCCGCTTCATCGTGCGTACCCGCTTCTCCATTCGAAAGCGCGGGTGCGGCGTTCACGCCTGCCGACGTGAAGAAGATCATCGACGAGATGGGTGCCATCGGCGTCGCCGAGGTCATGAACTTCCCCGCCGTCATCAACGGTGATCCGATGTTCCGCGAGATCATCAAGACGGCGGGTTGGCGACGCGTCGATGGTCATGCCCCCGGTCTCACGGGTCGGGCGCTCGATGCGTACCTTGCGGCGGGTGTGGAGAGTTGCCACGAATCGTTCGCGCCAGACGAGGCCCACGAAAAACGTCAAAAGGGAATGTGGGTGTTCCTTCGTCAAGGGTCGGTGTGTCAGGACCTTGTCGAGTTGTTGCCGACGGTGTTGCGTCACGGCCCGCTGTGCTCGGCATTCTGCAGCGACGACCGTGAGCCCGACTTGTTGCGCGACGAGGGCCACATCAACCACTGCATCCGTCTCGCCGTCGGGGCGGGGTTGAACGAAATCGATGCGTTGCTGATCGGTTCGTACTTCCCCGCGCAGTACCACAACTTCTTTCACCTCGGTCAGCTCGCACCCGGGTACCAGGCCGACGTCGTCGTGTTCGACACGTTGGAGGGTTTCCGACCGTCGATGGTGTTGCAGCGGGGCCGCGTGGTCGCCCGTGACGGGGCGATTGTTCCCGGCATCGTGCCCCAAGTTGCCGCGCCGAAGAGCCTGTACAACCGGGTTCGACTTCACCATGTGCCGTCGTCGGCGGAGATGACAATCGAGCCGCCGGCCAGCGGCAAGGCTCGCGTCATCGGGGTGACATCGGGAACCGTGCGGACGACGTCGCTGATTCTCGACGTGAACGAATCTGCGAACGACATCGCGCGCATTGGTGTGGTGGAACGGCACAAGGCGACCGGACGCATCGGTCTCGGCTACGTGTCGGGCTACGGAATTCGGCGCGGCGCGATTGCGTCGACCGTCGCCCACGACGCGCACAACATCATGGTGGTGGGTGCCCGCGATGCATCCGGTCCCGCCGACATGGCCGCTGCGGTGGCACGGGTCGCCGAGATGGGCGGGGGACAGGTGGTCGTCGTCGACGGCAAGGTCATTGCCGAAGTGGCGTTGCCCATCGCAGGCCTCATCAGCGAGAAGTCACTGCCCGAGGTTGCCGCCGAAATCGACCATGTCGTCGAGGTGGCCCGAACCCTCGGCATCACACTCGACGCGCCGTTCATGTCGCTGTCGTTCCTTGGCCTGTCGGTCATCCCCGACCTGCGCATCACCGACCACGGTCTGGTTGACGTCAACCTGTTCGGGGTCGTACCGGTCGCGGTGTAGGCCGGTCAGGTCGAAACGAAGCGAGCCAAAAAATCCGACCTCGTTCACCGTCCGTACATCTTCCATTCGACCCGAAGTCATGACCACCTGCGAAGGTTTGAGGGTATGACGATCGCTCTCGAGCCGAGCACTTCGGCAGTTCCACCGCGACGCAAGGTCGTCGACAACAGAAACCTCGGCGACCGAATATTCCGTAGGGGAGTAACCGCGGGAGCGCTCACGTCCTTCGTGGTGCTCTCCTTCATCGCCGCTCTTCTTTTCTTCCGGGGCTTTGAGATTTTCAGGGCTTTCGGCCTCGATTTCATCACGACATCGACATGGGACGCCGCTGACGGAACTATCGAAAATGCGACGTTCGGCGTTGCGGCCATGATTGTCGGATCGATCGTGACGGCTGTCATCGCAATGGTGGTCGCCTTCCCGTTTGTCGTCTCGTCTGCGTTGTTTCTCGAGTTCTACGTCACGCCCAAGCTCAAGTTCGTTCTCGTCTCGGTCCTCGACCT
>JAGWWV010000109.1 GCA_018970175.1 Acidobacteriota bacterium | reverse complement strand
TAGGGAACCCAGTACTGCTCGGCCGTCGTCACGTAACCGTCGATGACGGTGACGACGAACGGAAAGGGGACCCATGAATAACCCCCCGGCGCATCCTGCGTGTCCCCATTCACCAACTTCTGCAGCGTGTCGGCGTTGATGGAATAGCTGGTGCCGGGACCATCGGATTCGGCAACAGTGACCGATGCCTTCGGGTCGAGCGCGACGTATGCAACCGGGTACGACTCGACGTTGTAATCGTTCAGGCAGCCATCGTCGAGACCCATGTCCGTCGCCCATTTCGTGCATGTCGCACCAAAGCGTGCCTTCAGCACCCGAAAGACGATGTCGCCGCTGCCGGACACGGGTGCGATCTCGGCCCAGTACGTCCCGTCGTTGAGCGTGGTGCCCTCGACTGCGACGTCATCCGTTTGGGACGATACGACCGGGGACGTGACCTTCGTCCATGTGGAGGGAGGTGTCGTGTCGGCGCATGCGGCAATCACGAGCACCACGGCAACAGCCGACATCGAACGGCGCATCCCCGGAATCACATCGCCACACTACGAGGCGGCGTGACCCCGGGGAACGATGGTCGTTTGTCGGTTATCGAAGTCCCGAGACCAGGTCGGTGAACTGTCGCATGGTCGATGCGGGTACACGCTCGATTCGCTGGTTCGCTCCGAGGATCGACGTTGGATCACTGGCAAGGAGGCCGACGAATGTCTCGGCGACGATGCGCGAGCCAACGGGCCCGAGGCGGAAGGGTGCGCGTTGCGTTCCGATGATCCTGCCGTCGACCACGCGATATGAACCGTTCACGGCTTCGGCGAGAACGTACGTCCACAATGGTGCACGTCCGGCGAGTGCCGGTGCGACGTCGGTGATCGCCTTCGCATCGGCCACGTCACCCGTTGCCTTGCCGACGAGAATCTGACCGTCGGTGAGCGGACGCACGCCGATTGCGCGAGCGACATCCTGACCGGACGGCAGACCGATCTGGACGGAACGCAGGAGATTGCGCTGTGCGAGGTCGGCCGGTCCTGCGGACGAGACGGGTAGGGGCAAGAGACCGAGCGAATTCGTGAGTGAGGCGTCGATCTTGTAACCGGGCTGCGTCTTCGAATCATTCGGTCCACGTCCGAAGAAGTAGCCCCAGTCGATTGCGAAGTTCGACGGTGACGGTGAGAAGCCGACGAGGTCGGTTCCCGGCGTGCCGAACTGTCCACTGAAGATCGGCAGTCGGTTCACGGCATCGTTGATGCGATACAGCGCGCGGACCTGCGAGTGACCGAACCGATAGGCCGCCACCGAGAATTCGACGGGCATCTGTTGACAGGTGGAGTAGAAACGCAACTGCGGCACGACCCGTCCTCCGCGAACGCGGAGGACGTCGCTGAAGGTTTGCCGATCGACGATCCGCGGCAGATAGTCGAAGAGCACGAGTTGCTGGTACTGTTGAACGACGCGGCGACGAGCCTCGGCGAACACGGCATCACCACCGAGCTGCGGTCGTTCACGGCGAACCGCATCGACGGTTCGGTTGTGGAAGCGGATGAACAGCGAGTGGATGCCGGCGACGATTCTGTTTTCGTCGTTGCGCCCGTCACCGACGATGGCCGTTCCGTTTGCATTGCGCGGAACGTCGCGAGCCCCGGTGTCGGGTGATCCGCTGAGCAGGGCACCCTCCAGCAGATGCATTCCGTCGCTTTGGTACAACGTCGGCGACGTCGACGGTCCCGATCCGTAGAGCGAGTCGAGATCCAGTTGCGGCGTACGACCGTTCACCAGGGACGATGGCGGGGTTGGTGTCGTGAGGTCGTTGCTTCGGTCGTCGAGGGTGAGGTCGTGGTCGATGAACTGACCGAAGTACGTGTATCCCGCCGTCAAGGTGAGATTGTCCTCGGTGTCGGGTTGTCCTTCCGGTGTCGGGTTGTCCTCGGGCTCGGACATCATCACGTCGGCTAGCGCATCGATCTCCGATTTCGAGAAACTCGCGGGCGATGCGGACGGAAACATCCGGCCGTAGCCGGTTGTCGGGGTGGGGCACTGTGCGCTCGGCGATGGCGTCGGGCTCGCGTCGGCGATCGTTGGTGTCGCCAATGCGGCGACCAGTGCCGTGCAGAGGGAAATTCGTGTTCGTTTCATGGTTCTCCTTTGTGTGGGGTGTGGTGACCGTCCCACTCGGAGAAAAGAACCGGTTCGGAGTTCGGTAAAGATTCGTCAAAGACCGGCGGCGCTGGCCGGCCCCGGGTCAGCCGCGCAGGCCGGGAACGTCGAACGAATCCATGGCGGCTCGGAAGGCGCCGGCGTCCCCGGCAATCGAAACCGCTCGAGTCTCGATCGCG
>JAGWWV010000108.1 GCA_018970175.1 Acidobacteriota bacterium | reverse complement strand
TCGGCGCGCCCCGCCTCGCCGGTCAACGCGGTGGCGACTCCGGGCAACCAAACTGCGACCATCACGTGGACCGCACCCAACAACATGGGAAGCGCCATCACCGGTTACGTCGTCGAACAGTGCGTGTACACGGGTGGTTCGTACGATGCGCTCTGTGAACAGTTGAAAGACCCGACGAACAGTCAGCATCTCCAGTGGTGGAACGGAAGTTCTTGGATCGAGATGTGGCGTGTGATCGGCCGCACCACCGGACCGAGCAACACGACCTTTGTCGTCAACGGACTCGCCAATGGTCCGACGATCCCTTACCGGTTCCAGGTCTATGCAGAAAACGCCGCCGGGCGAGGGTTGCCGTCGTCGAGTGCGTTCGTGAGTCCCGGCAGCGTGCCGGGAACCGTGCAGTCACTGAGTGCGACACCGGGTGACGGCAATGTCTTGTTGTCGTGGTCCGCGCCGCTCAGCAGCGGTTCGTTCACGCTCGGCGGGGCGCACGGCATCAACGGCTACCGCGTCGAGCGCAGTGCCGACAACGGTGCGTCGTGGACCCTCGTCAGCATCCTCGACGCCACCTACATCGGTGGCTACCACATGATCGGTCTCGTCAACGGAACGACCTACCAGTTCCGCATTTCGGCGTTCAACGACATCGGCAACGGGGCAACGACCGTCATCTCCTCGACGCCGTCCGCGACGCCCGGCTCGCCACGCAACTTCGCTGCGACTCCGAACGGGCGCTCTGTGGCACTCACATGGGACGCGCCCGACTACACGGGTGGGTCCGCCATCACGGGTTACCGGCTCTTCTTCTGCACCACGACGAACTGCTCACCGACGACGGCGGCAATGACCGACATCTCGCCAACCGCGCGTTCGGTCGACTTCAGTCCGCTCAATCCCGGTACGTCGTACACGTTCGGCCTCGTCGCGGTGAACGCGAACGGTGCGGGCAGTTACTCTGCGCAGGTGCCGGTGCTCGGAGCCGTTCCGCCATCGGCCGTGTCGAATCTGCGCACATCGACGGGAACCATCACGGTGACGAACCCCGACTCGACCACGGGCACAGCGACGTTCGTGTCGATCCTGTGGTCGGCGCCACTCGACAACGGTGGGTCGGCGACGCTGTCGTACGAAGTCGAAATGTCGTCGGACGGCGGTGCAACGTGGACCGTTCTGACAACGGCCACGACGGACACCGAGCACCGTTGGGCGCCGAACGGACTGGCCGCGGGTACCCAGGTGCAGTTCCGCGTCACCCCGACAACGAATGCGGGGGACGGCCCGACCAACACGGTCGTGGCGACGGTGCCGACACAGGCACTCGGCGGGCCACCGAACAGACCCACCGCGCCGACCTTGCTGTCGGCAACGGGAGGTGACGGAACCGTCACACTCACGTGGGCCCCTCCGCAGGCGACGGGGGGGCTCCCCGTCACCGGCTACAAGGTGGAGTACGCAACGAACTCCGCGATGTCGACCGGACTCGTGGTGGACAACGCCAACACCGCAACCAGCCCGTACACGATCACGGGCCTCACGAACAACACTCAGTACTGGTTCCGTGTCACCGCGATCAGCGCGGCGGGCGAGGGTACGGGATCGGTCATCTCGGCGGCGGCGAGCGGAGTTCCCGCTGCGCCGAGCGCATTCACCTACACGGCCCCCGCATCGACGGGCGCGGCCGCATCGCTCAGCTTCACCGCACCAACGACGACGGCGTCCGGCGGGGCGATCAGCACGATTCGCGGCTACCGACTCGAACAGAGTGCGGATGGATCGACATGGACGACTCTCGCGGTCTCGATCGGCGCCAACGCCACGACGATCACGGTCGCGCCACCCGCACCGGGTTTGACGTTGCGTTACCGCATCGCGGCGATCGCCCAGTCCGGTGATGTGGGCGACTGGGCCACCGTCATTGCCAGCACGCCTGCAGCCGCAGCGGCGTCGACGGTGGTCAATTCACTGCGCGCAACGGTCGACGCGACGAACGTGACCCTGTCATGGAGTGCACCGACGTCGGGCACGCCGACCAGTTACAAGGTCGAGCGCTGCCTCTACTCGGGCCCGAATACGTGTGGCACCTACACGGTCCTTGCAGCGACGAACGTCGGCACGACGTACGCCGATTCGGTCTCGGGTCTTTCGTACGGTTCGTCCTACGGCTACCGCATCACGGCCAATCCGGCAACGACAACAGTCGTGCTTCCGGTGCACGTCGCGTTTGCGGCGCCCGCCGCACCCGCGTCGCTCACCGCAACGGCGGGCAACGAATCGGCAACCGTCACGTGGACCGCGCCGACGACCTCGCCTGCCCCGACAATCGGTGCCTACCGGTTGGAGATGTGCTCGGTCGGGTGCTCGAGTGCCA
>JAGWWV010000043.1 GCA_018970175.1 Acidobacteriota bacterium | reverse complement strand
GACGCCGCGGTCCTCCGGTTCGTCAGCACGATTTCTGAAGTACACCGCGACCAACTCCCGGGACACGACCGTCCATGCCGTGGGTATCGGTTCACGATTCGGATCATCCGACGACAAGTCGATCGTGACAACTCCATCCGTGCCGAAGCCGGCGATCGGGTACTTGGTGACGTCGTCACCTGCGGTGTCGAAACCGGCAACTTTGAGAAACACCCTCCGCTCGTCGCTCTCGAAGCGTGTCACCAACGTCGCAACGAACACGTCACGCGTGTTGACGTACTTCCGCTTCTCGATTACCTCTATGCGGGCGCGACGAAAGACTCTCGTCGTCACATTGGTCCATGTGCGATCCCTCACCGACACCGTGGCAAACCCGCTGCCGTCTTCACCCCAGCCACCGACCTGAACGTTTCGGTCGCGGTCGCCGTCGTCGGTTGAGTCGGAGGCGCTGTCGACTGTTGCGGTGTCACCCGACGTAACGGAGCCCGTACTTCCGTCGGAGTCTCCTCCACACGCACTTGCCAACAGCGTGGCAGCCATCATGAACGCGAACACCTTGGTTGATCGACGCATTCCCTGCCCCCATCTGTCGACTGAACTGTTGTTCAGACTACGCCCGAAACCCCGCGCCCATTGGTCGGGCCGGCCGCCTTGGTTAGCCTCGCCACCATGTCATTGCGGGGAGCGGCGTACATCGCGGGTGCGTACGAACACCCGTTGCGCACCATCCCCAACTCGACGGTCGCCCAGGTTCACGCCGAGGTCGCCGCAGGCGCACTTGCCGACGCCGGTCTCGGCTTTGACGACGTCGATGGTTACTTCTGTGCGGGCGATGCCCCCGGCTTTGGTCCTCTGTCGATGGCCGAATACATGGGTATCTCTCCCACGCACGTCGACTCCACCGAAACCGGTGGCTCCTCCTACATCATCCACGTTCAACACGCAGCCGAGGCGATCGCCGCGGGCCACTGCAAGGTCGCGCTCATCACCCTCGCCGGGCTGCCCCGTTCGTCGGGTGCCGGCATCGCGGGCGCCGGACGGTTCGGCAACTCACCCGAGGTTCACTTCGAGAACCACTTCGGCATGTCCATCGTTGCCGGTTATGCAATGGCCGCTCGCCGTCACATGCACGAGTTCGGAACCACGTCGGCACAACTCGCCGAAATCAAGGTCGCAGCTTCCGTCCACGCCCAACACAATGCGAATGCGTTCTTGCGCAATGTCGTCAGTGTCGATGAAGTGCTCGAATCGCGCATCGTCGCCGATCCACTGCACATGCTCGACTGCTGCGTCGTCACCGATGGCGGCGGTGCGCTTGTCGTCGTCTCGCCCGATGTCGCACGGTCACTCAAGCGCCACTGCATCCCCGTTCTCGGCACGGGAACCGGCATCAAACACGTCGACAACGGCCGCATCGATCTCACCCACACGGCGGCGGTGCACTCGGGGCCGCGAGCATTTGCCGAAGCGGGCGTCACGCCCTCCGACATCGACTACGCCTCCATCTACGACAGCTTCACCATCACGGTCCTCATCGCACTCGAAGACCTCGGTTTCTGTGCAAAGGGCGACGGCGGACGATTCGTGATGGACGGCGCGCTGCAGGCACCCTTCGGTGCGCTTCCTTTCAACACCGACGGTGGTGGTCTGTGCAACAACCATCCCAGCAACCGCGGCGGCATCACGAAGGTCATCGAAGCCGTGCGTCAACTGCGCAACGAGGCCCACCCCGCCGTGCAGGTACCCGACTGCGAACTCGCACTCGCCCATGGCACCGGTGGCAACCTCGCAACGCGGATGGGGTCGGCCACGCTCATCCTCGGGAGAAACCTGTGACCTCGCAGCTTCCTCTGGCTGACATCGAGCCCACGATCGAGAACCAACCCTTCTGGGATGCACTCCGCGACAACCGCATCGACCTTCCCTATTGCCAACGGTGCAGATCCTTCGTCTGGTACCCACGCGCCATCTGCCCGCTCTGTCACCAGGGCGGCCTCACCTGGCGAACGCTCCCGGGAACCGGCCACGTGTACTCCCAGACCGTCGTCACGAAGGGCACGGGCCGCTGGAAAGATGCCGGCCCCTACGTCGTTGCCTACGTGCAACTCGATTCGGGCATCGACAGCGTCGACGGCCCGCGCATCCTTACCAACATCGTCGGAGACAATGCTCTGAACGTGTCGATCGGTTCATTCGTTTGCTCCGTGGTCGATCGCAGCGACGATGCGAACCGGTTCATCCTCCGGTTCGCTCTCGCGTAGCTGCGCTTACTTCACGATTGCGCGGACGTCAATCGTGATCGAGCGCGTGGTGGCGGGTGTCTTCCCGCCTTCGGGCTGCGTACCGACAGTGTGCAGATGGTTGCATCCTTCGGCGTGGTCAGCATCGAGAAGTCAGCGCTGAGGGTGCACCCACCCGACACCTTCCACGTGAGTTTGCCCCGCGCAGCGGGAGTGACGAGACTCGTCGTCTTCACCGACTTGTTCCGCGCGAGGATCCGAATGGGTCGCAGTGGCGGCGACGGGTCGGACGCGGTGATGCCCTCGGCCCCGGACTTCACTCCGACAGTGAACGTTTAGGTGGTCCACGGATCAAGACCGCGGAAGACACACAACGTCGAGGCGGTGGTACACGCCTTGCCGCCGGGCGAAGCGATGACCTCGTACGAAACGTTCTTGTTGACGAGCGAGAACGGACTCGCACCGAATGTGCGGAGGCGAAGTTTCACGTGGTTCCTCGCACTTTGAATCAACGTTCACATTAATTCACTTTGATCCGCGATGTGGGTCGCCCGTGACGCGCTTGGCGGAACGGAAGGGATTCGAACCCCCGGGCCTTTTGGGCCTTCCGCTTTCAAGGCGGATGCATTTGTCCACTCTGCCACCGTTCCGTCTGCGAGGTTACCTCCGAATACCCAACCCGCCCGCAGCGTATTACCATTTTGATGGTATTTTTATGTCATGAATGTGTCGATTGATCGAGCCGGGCGAATCGTCGTGCCGAAGTCGATTCGCGACTCACTCGGTCTTGCCGAAGGTGCCGACCTCGAGATCTTCGTCGAAGACGGGCGTCTCGTCATTGAGGTTCCGAACCCACCCAAGCGGTTGGAGAAGCGCGGTGACTCTTTGGTGATCGTCGCTGACGAACCGATTGGTGAGATGACAACCGCGCAGGTACGCGACATTCTCGAGTCCGTTCGTCGATGAAACTGGCCGACACCAGCGTCATCGTCGCCGCCGCCCAAAGTTGGAACCCGGCAAACGATCTTGCCGCAGCTGCGTTGGTTGGTTGTCGCCGCGCGATCAGCCACACACTGCTCGAGACCTATTCGGTGTTGACGCGAAGTCCGAGCCCTTTTCGCATCGACGGTGCAACGGCCTACGCCTGGCTTACCGCACAGTTCACGTCAGAAGTCTCCCTGCCCGGTGAATCGCACCTGGCAACTCTTTCGCAGCTTCACGATCTCGGGGTGTCGGGCGGTGCAATCTACGACGGCATCATCGCACTCACTGCGGCACACTTTCGTGCGACGCTGATCACCCTCGACAAACGCGCAATCACCACCTATGCAAAGTGTGGGGTGAAGTTTCAGCTCCTCAGCGCGTGATGCGGCTGCGCAGGTGCGACACCCAGTCGTCGGCATCCCGCCAACGTGCATCGGCGTGCTCACGGGCGTTGTGCGCCGCTTGACCCGCCGCGGGGAACGAACCAAAGAACTTCACGCCACCCTGCTTCGCGTGAAGCTCGCGCAGTGCGTCGGCCATCAATTCGTCGGCAATGTGGCCGTCAGCATAAATGATGAAGCAGTAATCACCCAGACCGGTGTTCTTGGTGGGGCGTGACTGCAGATTGCCGATGTTGATGCGCCGCGCCGCAAACTCTTGCAGGATCGAAATGAGGCTGCCGGGTTCATCGGCGCGCTGGAACACCACGATGGCCGTGCGGTCGTGCCCGGTCGGGGCCGGAACCGAGTCCTTTCCAACCAGGATGAAGCGCGTTTGGTTGTTGTCGTGGTCGGCAATGTCGTGCGCGATGATGTCAAGTCCGTACATCGCCGCCGCGGATTCAGGTGCAATTGCGGCGACGCCCGTCAACTTGTCTTGCGAAATTCGGCGTGCCGCCTCGGCAGTGCTGGTGACCGCGCGGATTTCCGCCTTCGGCAGTTCCTTGCGCAGGAAGGCATGACACTGCGCGGTGGCAACGGGCATCGAATGCACTTCGGCCACGTCGGCGATCTTCGTGCCGGGAAGCGCAAGAAGAAAGTGTTTGATGTCGAGTACAACTTCGCGCTGAATGAACAGTTCGTGGTCGAACACGAGCGCGTCTTGAGTGAGATTCACCGTACCCTCGATCGAATTCTCGATGGGGACAAAACCGAGGTCGATCTCGCCGGCTTCGACTGCGTCGAGTACGTCGGGGACGGTGCGGTACGGCACCAATTCGAGTGCGGCGAGGTCACTCTGCGTGCGCACTGCTTGGTCTGTGAAAGTACCGAACGGTCCGAGAAAACCGACGCGACGAGATGCCGAGGAAGTCACGGTGAGCAGGCTAGGCGACGAGGTGCCAACATGGGTCCATGTTTACCGAGACCCTCCGCCAGCTTCTCGCCGACGTTCAGTCCGGAGCGACGAGCGCCGACGAGGCGGTGGCGATCCTGCGTCGATTGCCGTTCACGCAGGCAGGCGACGCGTTGGTCGACCACCACCGCGCACTGCGGTCGGGCACACCCGAGGCCATCTACGGACCGGGGAAGTCACCCGAACAGTGCGCAACAATCGTCGCTGAGATGTTGAAGAACGGCGAGGGTCCGGTCATCCTCACGCGCGTCGACGACAACCAGGCCAAAGCCGCCCTTGCCGACAATCCCGGCGCGCAACGCGCGTCGAACACCTACGCATGGCGGCTGCCTGATCCGGCGAACGCATCGCCACATCGCGTTCTCGTCATCAGCGCAGGTACGGCCGACGTGCCCGTTGTCGACGAGGCGATGCTCACGTTGCGTACCTACGGATTCGCTCCTGATCGCATTGTCGATGTCGGCGTAGCCGGTATTCACCGTCTGCTCGACCGCGTCGAAACCGTCCAGAACGCCGATGCCATCGTGTGCGCGGCCGGTATGGAGGGCGCTCTCGCAAGTGTGATCGGAGGCCTGAGCGGAGCACCGATCGTTGCCGTTCCCACCAGCGTCGGTTACGGCGCATCGCTCGAGGGCGTGACTGCCCTCCTTGCGATGCATGCCTCGTGCGCCGCGGGGGTCACCGTGGTCGGAATCGACAACGGCTTCGGCGCCGCCTGTGCCGTCGCGCGTATGCTTCGGAGGAGATGAAGAGGCTTCTTTTCGGTATAACCGTTCTTTCTATTTCCGGGTTGTCTGCGGTGATGTACGAGACGGCCCGATCTGTCGAGGCTTCTCCGCCTTGCATGACATCTGCGTCGATGCCCTACTGCCTCGGGTCCGAGCCGGCTATTCGGATGGCGAGCGACGTTCCCACAGTGTTGACACCGCTCGGCAGCGCACGGCCAATGACACCAGTAATGATCGTCGGTGCCACAGGAACGAGTTCTCCCGAAAGTGCGGAGTCGGCAAACTTCATGCGCGCGGTGAGCTGTGAAACGTCCAGCCAAGAGTTGTGCGTCAAGGAAATTGTCATCAATGGGACGAACGCGCGACTTGTGCCCGGTTACACAGGATCCTGTATCTCCCAGTTCGCCACAAAGTACACACTTCAGGGCCCCGCGATGGGATGTACGAAGTCCATGGACTTAGACATGAAAACACAGTTGCCCGACTACTTCGTTTATTTTTCGCGCTCCAAGTCCGGTTGCCGCGTGGATACACAGGTACTCGACTGCATCAGCCAGCAGGTCGACATCATGCCAAACCCAGGCTTGAAGAACGTTCCCCGCATCACGCAACTCGCCCTCAGTCTCCAACTGCCGAACTCGGCTTTCGAGACTCAGATGGGGGTCGCAGGGTCCAACGGACGGATCACATCGTTCATCCCCTCAGTCCAAAACGGAAATGTGATGCGCATTGAAATCACCGATCCATCGCGGAGGTTTGCCGACTACACCGGAACATCAACGTCCGGTCGGTGTGGCTGGTGGACTCCGTTTATTGATCGATGCACGTTGGCATCTGCAACGACTGAAATCAGTAACGATCCGAAGTTCTTTTTTTATCCGGCCCCTCTGAAAAACGTCAGAGTTGAAGCCGATGGCATTGTCGAGCCGAATCCGATCGGCATCGGATCGTACTTCTCTACTGACGCACAACATGTCGGACTTTCCAGCTTCAATTTCGAAACCGGCGCGTATGGAGTGACCGTCGCCGGTCCACACGAATCACACCTGGGCGGTTTGAACGAGGCGTACCTGGAGAACTACTGGCCTGCCGCTTACGTCATGGACAACTTCGGAATCACGCCTGCCCAGGCAAACGCCGTCACTCTGCCCGTGACGCGAACGTTCCTCGGGAGCAACACCGCACTTTCCACGACGTATCGGGCAACCGATCAAGGTCTCTTGTTGTCGTCAACAGGAATTACGTTCTCGACTCCAACCGTTTCCGTACGGCGTGTCGTTTCGGCTGCCGCCGGACAGATGGTTCGGCGCACGGACATCATCGCGGCAGCAGGCCTGCGGGCCTTGCCGAGTCCGAACCAAATCGTCATCTCGACGACAAAAAAGGACCGAAAGGTCGCTTCGGTCTCGAAAAGCGGGGTCCGATTCACTAGACGTGGCAGCTACGACATTCTTCTGAACTTCAAGGACGCCAACGGCAAGACGTCGAAACGCTACGTCCGAGTGAATGTCAAGTAACACGATAGGTGCTTGACTCTTCGCATGAACGTTGCGTGGTTCAACTGTTCGGCGGGTGTCGCGGGGGACATGCTCCTCGGTTCGCTCGTCGACGCCGGTGCCGACCCCGCAGCAATCGCCGACATCGTGTCGGGTCTGAATGTCGACGGATGGGCGTTGACGACCGACCGGGTCGATCGCTGCGGCATCGCCGCAACGCATGCCGTCGTCGTCGAACATCACCATCACGATGACGACCATCATGATCACGTCCCCCACCGCCCGTACCGCGACATCGTCGCGCTCATCAACGCGGCCGACATACCCGATGGCGTGAGGTCGCGATCACTCGCAGTGTTCCGAACTCTCGGCGAAGCCGAGGCGAAAGTCCACGGGGTGGCCGTCAACAACGTCGAATTCCACGAAGTGGGCAGCCTCGACGCAATCGTCGACGTGGTGGGCACCTGTGCGGCACTCCACGTGCTCGGTATCGACACCGTCGTGTCGTCTCCCCTTGCGACTTCGCACGGCACGGTTCGATCGGCGCATGGGAAGATCCCCAGTCCGGGCCCAGCCGTTGCGATGATGCTCGCCACGCGCAACGCCCCCGTGCGCGGCATCGACGTCGACTACGAAGTCTCGACTCCCACCGGTGTCGCCATCATCACTTCCCTCGCAGCATCATTCGGGCCGTCACCCACGATGACCGTCACCGCCGTCGGCCACGGCGCGGGAACGAAGAACCCGCCCGATCGGGCAAACGTGGTTCAGGTGGTCATCGGCGACTCCGACGACACAACCGACGACGTCGAGTCGTTGATCGTTCTCGAAACCAACACCGACGACGTCACCCCCGAGGTGCTTGCCTACACCGTTGGCGCGCTGATGGCCGCCGGCGCAAACGACGCATGGGTCACCCCGATCCTCATGAAGAAGGAGCGCCACGGTCACTGCCTGCAGGTGTTGTGCCGCCCCGAAATGGCCCACGCTCTGCGGACGATCATCTCGCGTGAGACCGGGTCGCTCGGTGTGCGCTCGACCACGCTGCAACGCTTTGCCAGCGCCCGTCGGATCATCATGGTCGACGTACTCGGTCACTCAATCGACGTGAAGTGCAACGACCACCGCGTGAAAGCCGAGTTTGATCATTCGGCACAGGCCGCACGCGCCACTGGCCTTCCCCTGCGCGAAGTGATGCGCCTCGCGGAGGACACCGCCCGCCGTTTACTTGGCGACAACGACGAGAACTGAGACCAGCCCCGACACCACGGTGAACAACGCCACCATCGTGCCCACTAGCCACTTCAGCTGTTGTGCAAAGCCTGTGGCAAGGTCGGCTCTCAACTCGGTACGCAACGTCGATATCTGCGACTCGAGATCGCTGCGCAATGCCGACATCTGCGTCTCGAGGTCACGGCGCAACAACAGACCCTGTGTCTCGAAATCTCTGCGCAACAACTGGCCCCGTGTCTCGAGGTCACGGCGCAACAACAGACCCTGTGTCTCGAAGTCGCTGCGCAACAACTGGCCTTGCGTGGCCACGTCGGTTTTGGTGGCCAGGTCGCCCAAGCCTTCCGGCGGCAAGTGCTCCATGATGATGTCTGCCACCTCCGATCCATGCGCGGCAGCAAACGCTTCTGACATTTGCCGACGATTTCCTTCACGTGGTGTCAAGGTAACCAACTTTCTCGAATCAGAACACACCCATGTGTGCACCATGACGAGAAAGAGAGCAGAAAGTTTTCGAACTGCTACGACACGCGCCGAGAAGTGCTACAAAATGCGCCGAGAAAACAAAACCGCAACAATTCGCACGAGCGTCACGCACTCGGCAGTGCCGTCGACACCCAGTCGTTCAGCTCGCTCACGCTTGCCTCACCACTGCGTCGTGCCAACACCGTGCCGTCACCATCGAGCAACACAAGGCCCGGATAGCCGCTGACACCCATGGCGACTGCGGCATCCTGCGCCTCGCTGTCGGCCATCACTGCCCACGGCCACTCTTTGTCGACGAGCCATTGCGATGGCGGCCAGTTCGCTTGATCATCACGCGAACCCGTGGTGATGCCCACCACGTCGAGCGAGTCGGGCATCTGACCCGACTCTTTCCATTCGATGAGACGCGGGATCTCGGCGTTGCAGTGCGGACACCAGTGCGCGAGGAACACCAACAGCGTCGGCTTCCCCGACGGAGCGACCGACACGGGCGCGCCTGCGAAGTCGAAGCCAGCGAGCGTCGGTGCGGGTGCGCCTTCGGCCGGGTCGCTTCCCGGGGCGGGAACCGAATCCTCGAGCGGGGGCAGAGCCGTACCGGTTGCGGTGACGGGCTGGAACTCGCCCGCCACACCTTCACCGCTGGTTGGGGCGTCGCCACCGGCCGTTGCCTGCGAGCTGCCACCGTCGTTCGTCGAACCGCCGTCGTCGGATCCACCACCGACGATTGCGATGCCGGCAATCACCACCAGCACGACGGCGATTGCGGCGACGATCCACTTCGTCGGCGACTGCTTCTTTCCCTCTGGTTTGGTGCGCATCGGCTCAGTGTTCATGGCGAGAACGATACGTGGTCGACAACAAAATGATGATGCTCACGTACCCGCACAACGCCATGAACGGCAGCGTGACAAACCCGAATTCGCGGAACCAAATGGTGGTGCAGGGCACATCGAGAGAACACACGTTGCTCTCCCACGTGGGGTTCCACTCCAGCAGAAAGTGGTACGTCGAGACCACGCTGCCCAATGCGGCCAGCACGATGGCGTATGGGGTGATCTCACGCTGCGAGGCAAAGACGTCGTCGCCCGTCGCGGACCGACGCGCGGCCCGCCACCGCTTCACCAATGCCACGCCCGACACGATCGCCAACGAGTACATCGCAATGCGCTGGTACCAACACAGCTTGCAGGGGTTGTAGTTCGCCGCCTCGCTGAACCACAGGCTGGCGAACATCGCAAAGCCCGCCACCATGAAGGCGAGCGGAAGAGCAACGGGCCGGAAGGCCAGCACGAAGTTCGCCGCGCTCGGCGACCGCCCGGCCGACAGCCGCGCCACCAGCAACACGAGGGTTCCCCCCGCGGCGAACAAGGCGAGCAACGCCGACAACAACTGCATGGTTTCCGTGTTCATTCCGCTCTCAGTCTGTCGCCTCTTTGTCTTTGTCGTGTGCGGTGGCAGGATGGTTCCCGTGTCCGACACCGCCCCCGCCGTGGCGCCACCCCCCGCGACAGGGCTGGCCGCCCTTCGCGACATGCGTGCCGCTCGCCGGCACCGCCGGGTGCAGGAAACCGAGTGGTTCGAAGCCCTGTACCGCGTGTACCTGGCCGCCATCGTCATTGGCGGCAGCGTCTTGTTCATCTCGGGCATCTTCGAAGACACCGTTGCCACCACGAACGACATCTCTCACATCACCGAACACGGCCCGAACATCCTCGGCATCATCGTGGCCGTCGCGTTCTTCCTCGGGGTACGCAGCGGGGCGAGCGGCGGACCGATCGCCGTCGAAGACGCCGAGGTGCGACACGTTCTTCTCGCTCCGCTCGACATTCGCAGTGCGCTGCGCAAACCCGCCATCCAACGCCTGCGCTCGGCGGCCTTCGCCGGCGCGCTCGCCGGTGCCGCCGCCGGACAACTCGCCGCCCGACGCCTTCCCGGGTCGCTCGGCGCGTGGGCGTTCTACGGCGCCATCTATGGCGCATGCGTCGGCATGGTGTGGGTGGGTGCGGCACTTCTCGTTCACGGGTTGCGTCTGCCCAACACGCTCGTCACCCTCTTCGCCTCTGCGCTCGTGTTCTGGCAGGCGGGCGTCACCGTTGCCGACACCAACGCACCCGGGCCCTTCGATGCCTTCGGCAGCATGGCGCTGTGGGCCCTGCACATCGAGGCCATCGACCTCATCGCCGTTGTCATCACCACGATCACCGCCCTGGCCGGCATATTCGTCGTGGGGTCGTTGTCGCTGGAAGCACTCGCGCGGCGCAGCAACCTCGTCGCGCAACTGCGCTTTGCCGTCACGCTGCAGGACATCCGAACGGTCATGCTGTTGCGTCGCCAGCTCAGCCAGGAACAAATGCGCGCCACACCGTGGCTCACGCTCAAACGACGCGGTTCATTGCCCCCCGTCGCACGCCGAGGCGTGCAGAGTTTCCTCAAGTTCCCCGCACGCCGTTACGCGCGAATGAAATTGATGGTGGTTCTCGCGGCTCTCGCCCAGGTCGCCGCCTATCGCGGCACCACCCCTGCCATCGTCGCCAGCGGACTGTGCCTGTTCGTCTTCGGGCTCGAACTCGTCGAACCGCTGTCACAGGAGGTCGACAAACCCGAACGCACCGATTCCCTCCCGATCGATCGGGGTGCACTGATGCTGCGCCACCTCGTCGTCCCCGCCGTCATGCTGATCCCGTTCAGCGTCGTCGCCATCGTGACCGCGTTGATTTTCGAACACGACGGGGCGGCAATCGCCACGGCGGCCATCCTTGCCCCCTTCGCACTCGCCACCGGCATGGCGGGCGCGGTCATCAACGCGGTGAAGGGTGCGCCCGACCCGTTGGGCGACAACGCAAAGTCGCTGTTCATGCCACCCGAAGTTGCCGGCATGACCACCATGACGCGCGCGGTCCTTCCCATCATCGTCGCCACGCTCGGCAGCCTTCCCGTCATCGCCGTTCGCGAGTCGGTCGAATCGGGCAACCACCCCGTCGGTGCCGCCGTTCGCGCGTGCGTGGGCGTCGCGCTTCTCCTCTTCCTCGTCGTCGGCTGGGTTCGTCAACGCGATGCCATTCGTCTGTGGTGGAAGAACTCGGTCGAAGAAAGCCAACAACACAAACGAAAGACGAGTGTGTCCACATGACCCGTCACCCCACTCCGCCCGGTCGCCGCAACAACGAAGGCGCCACACCGTCACCGCAACTCCCTCCGGCTGCCATCGAAGCCGCCGCAATCGAAAAGGACTACGGCGACGCACCCGCCCTTCATCCGCTCACGTTGCGCATCGAACACGGTCAAACCGTTGCCCTCCTCGGCCACAACGGTTCGGGCAAGACCACTTTCATCCGCATGGCCGCCGGTCTTCTCGACCCGACCGACGGCACCGTCACCATCGACGGCCATGCGCCATCCAGCATCGAAGCGCGCACCCTCACCAGCTACCTCGCCGACACACCCGTCTTCTACGACGACTTGTCGGTGTGGGAACACCTCGAATACGTCGCGCGCATGCACGGTCTCTCCGATTGGGAACAACAGGCCGCCGATTTGTTGGATCATCTCGGCCTTTACGCCCGCGCCGAAGAACTACCCCAGCGCTTCTCGCGCGGACTTCGGCAAAAGGCGGCCATCGCCATCGCATTCATCCGGCCGTTCGAACTTCTCCTCGTCGACGAGCCCTTCGTCGGCCTCGACGCAGCCGGCAAGGAAGCCCTCCTTGCCCTCTTCGACCAGGCCGCCGCCGATGGCGCGACAGTTGTCGTCGCCACACACGAGCTGTCCTTCGTCAACCGAGTGCAGCGCATCGTCGCCCTGCGTGACGGCCATCTCATCCACGACGGCCCACCGGCCAACACCGACATCGATGCCCTCGTACGAACCGACGCCGTCGGCTAGGCACGGGTAGCCTCACGCCATGCTCGAATACGCCGCGCTCACCAGCAGCGACCCCTCCGAATTGGCCCGCCTGATGACCGAACGCTCGGCCCAAGGATGGGAAATCCTCCAGATCGTCGCCACCGGCTCACAGGTCACCGCCTTCGTCCGCCGCGCCGCCATCGCCGGGTCGGTCACCAGCACCGCCGCAACGGTGGCACCCACTCCGGCCAGCCCGGCGCCGACGGCGGTGTCCACCCCGTCGCCCACGCCGGTGTCACAGCCCGCCGCCACGGTTGCCACCAGCACCGCCAGCAGCGTCGGCGACGCAGTCGCCCCTGCAGCGTGGTATCCCGACCCCTCGGGTCGCTACGAACTGCGCTACTGGAACGGTTCGGCCTGGACCGAACACGTCTCGCGCAACGGACAGCAGTTCACCGACCCGCCCGTCGCCTGACCGCTCCGCGCATGCGCATCACTTCCCTCGGTCATGCCGGGATGCTCATCGACACCAAAGGTGTCAGCATCCTCTGCGATCCCTGGTTCGAACCCGCATTCTTTGGGTCGTGGTTCCCGTTCCCGCGCAACGACCGCCTCGACCCCGCACTCCTCGCGCGGCTCGAAAAGCCCACCTACCTCTACGTCTCGCACATCCACGGCGACCATCTCGACGAAACCTGGCTTGCCAACCACGTCGACAAGTCGACACCGGTTCTACTGCCCGACTTCCCCACCCGCGAACTTGAACGCACGCTCGGCAAGCTGGGCTTCCGCACCTTCGTGCGCACGCAACACGCCATCGCCCAACCCCTCGCCGGCGGGGTGTCGGTGGCCATCCACGTCGAAACCAGCATCACCGACGGCCCGGGTGGCGACTCCGCACTTGTCGTCATCGACGGCGACACGGTGGCGGTCAACCAGAACGACTGTCGCGTTCACGACATCGACGCACTGCGCAAACACGGCCCGGTCGACATCCATCTGCTGCAGTACAGCGGCGCCATTTGGTATCCCATGGTCTACGACATGCCCGACGCCGACAAGCGCCGCCTCGCCGACGCAAAGGTCGAATCTCAGTTCGCCCGCGCCGTCGCCTACGTGGAATCGCTCAACGCCCGCGTCGTGGTTCCCAGCGCCGGTCCGCCCTGCTTCCTCGACCCCGAGCTGTTCCATCTGAACAAGGTCATCGGCAACGAGATCACGATCTTTCCGCATCAACCCGAGTTCATCGAACGTCTCGCCCGCACCGGAAAATCCGCCGTGCTCAACATGCCGGGTACCACCATCGACGTCACCCCCAACAACGTCGACATCACTCACCCCGTCGCCGACGGCGAACTGCACGACATCTGGAACAACATCGGCGACCACCTCGCGGCCTATCAAGCCGACTGGGCACCCTGGCTCGCACGACACAAAACCACCTGGCATGCCCCCACCGACACGTTGCTCCAGGAAATTCAGAAGTGGTTCCGCCCCCTCATGGGCATGTGCCCCACCGTCTCGGTCGGCATCGGCGGCAACGTGCTCATTCAAACCACCGGGCACGACGAGCTTGGCATTCTGCTCCACTTCGAGTACTCCGACGTGCAGAAGTACTCCAACCAGCCCTACCGCTACCGATTCGAGATTCAGCGCGAACTCCTCGAAACCGTCGTCGCGAACAAAGCCGTCGACTGGTCGAACGCCCTCTTTCTTTCGGCCCGATTCAGCGCCTGGCGCGACGGCGACTTCAATGAGAACGTCTACAACTTCTTCAAGTCGCTCTCGAGCGAACGCATGGGCCGCACCGAAGTCGAAGCGTTCCGCAAGCTCACCGAATCACGGGAAATCCAGCGCGACGAAGTGCAGGTCGGCGACTACGTCGTCGAACGTTTCTGCCCCCACCGCCAAGCCGATCTCGGCACGTTCGGTGTCATCGAAGGTGACGAACTCGTCTGCACCCTCCACGGTTGGCGCTTCGACCTCGCGTCCGGTGCCTGCCGCAGCTCGGTCGGCAAAAGCGTGAAGATCCGCAAACGCACCTAGGTTGCGCCCGTCTTGCGGTAGCCGTTCGAGACCGTACCCACGATTGCGTTAAAGAGATGGAGTGTCTTTGTCGAGAGATTGATCGACTCGACCTTCATCGCCAAGGGGTATCGTCTGCTTGATGGTCACCAACGAGATAGCCCAAAAAGCACGTGAACTTTGCGCCGCGAAGGACTTCATCTGGCATCAGAAATTTGAACTGGTACCCGGAGTGACATCACCAGGGGTGAATGACATCGACTGGCTTCTCAGAGCCTCGTCTTTCCCTGCCAATCTGACTGGCAAGTCTGTTCTTGATGTCGGAACAACCAATGGTGCCATGGCGTTCGAAGCTGAACGTCGTGGAGCTACCGACGTCGTTGCAGTGGACATCGCCGATGAGAATCATTTTGGATTTCGGAAACTCGCCGAGTTTCTCAACTCTCGGGTTCAGTTCAAGCAGGCGAGTGTCTACGAAATCCCTCAAGTACTGAATCGGACATTCGATATCGTTATCTTTTGGGGTGTCCTCTATCACCTCCGTCACCCGCTGCTTGCACTTGACGCTCTCAGACAAGTGTGCGGCGACAGTTGCTATTTGGAAAGCGCCATCTATACGCCGAAGCACCAAGACCCGACTCACGTGGCAAAGTTCCATCGACTTGATGA
>JAGWWV010000107.1 GCA_018970175.1 Acidobacteriota bacterium | reverse complement strand
TTGTGGGCCGTATGGACCGAGGTGCGTGTTCCGTCGGCCCCCGGGCTGACCGCAAGTCGCTTGGGTCGCACGAAGACGGCAACATCTCGCACGGCTGCCTCTTCCGTTGGACCCAGCAAGTTGTTGGTTGTCGAGCCGCCGTCGATGCGGGGAAGCACGTTGTCGTTGGTCGATGAAGTTCGGGTGGGTCGCGCACCCGAATGTGACGTCACACTGGCCGACGACCCGTTCGTCAGCACCCACCATGCACGGTTCTTCCGCTCTGGCGAGAATTGGTTCGTGGAAGACCAGGGCAGCACGAACGGCACCCTGGTGAATGCGCAGCGCATCGCCTCTGCGACCATGTTGCGCGTCGACGATCGCGTACAAACCGGCAGCGCCGTCTTCGAGGTGCAGTGATGACTTCCTTGTTCGTCTCCCACGGTGCACAAACTCATTCGGGCCAGGTTCGCAACAACAACGAAGATGCCTTCCTGGTGCAGGATCGACTGTTCGTCGTCGCCGACGGCATGGGTGGTCACAGTGCGGGCGAGGTGGCGAGTGGTCTTGCGGTGTCCAGCCTGCGCGACGGGGCGACTGCGATCACCGACGAGGCTTCCCTGGCAGCCGCGCTGCACACGGCGAACGAGGTCATTCACACCGAATCGATGATGAACCATGTGCGCCACGGCATGGGGACCACCATCGCCGCACTGTTGGCGAACGACGACGCAATCGTTGTTGCACACGTCGGTGACGCTCGCGTCTACCGCTGGGTGGACGGAACGCTTTCTCGCGTCACGAAAGACCACAGCTACGTGCAGGAATTGGTCGACGAGGGAATCATCACCCTCGAAGAGGCGCGCGTGCACCCCCGTCGCAACATCGTGACGCGAGCCCTTGGCATCGACGCGGAAGTCGACATCTCGACTGCCACCCTTCCGGTCACCATCGGAGGCCGTTATGTGTTGTGTAGCGACGGCCTCGTCGACGAAGTCACCGACTCCGAAATCAGCGCCATTCTCGGCCGCCACGAAACGGCCAACGCTGCGGCAGAGGCGCTGGTCGCCGCGGCGAACGCCGCCGGCGGCCGCGACAACGTCACGGTCATCGTCATCGATGTCTCCGACAAGCCAACGGCAGGCGCAGGAGGGTCTTCTGACGAACGTTCCGCGCAGCGGAGTGAGGAAGAAGAGCCCTCCGAGAGCGTGCCGGTACTTGTCGGCGCATCGGCGACCACAACAGACAACGTTGTCGCGACGACGGCGGTTCTGCCGAAGGCGAAGGTCGGTCTGTCGCTGGGCTTCATCCTGTTCTGGACGGCACTCGTGGCGATCGTTCTTTCGGTATTGATCGTCTTCGCCGCGTACGGACGGACCGGCTATTTCGTGGGCTTCGAGGGTTCCGACGTAGTGATCTACAAGGGGCGTCCCGGCGGTGTGTTGTGGTTCGACCCCACGGTCGAAGCACGCACCCCTTTGAAGGAACGTGATCTCACGGAAGAGATGGCCCAAGAGATTTTGGGCAACCCGACGTTCGGCGATGCGGCATCAGCCCAGCGATACGTGAACGGTATTCGCGACAAAGTACAGCCGATCCCCACCACGACGCTGCCGTTGCCCGTCACCACGACGTCGTCCTCCACCACAACTTCGACGACCTCGTCGACGTTGCCCGCCACAACGACAATTCCGACAACTTCGGTGGCGCCGACCACGACGGGTCAGTGACAGTCACGTCACCGCACGCCGTGCTGCGGCGACGCAGCGAACTGGGGTTGGTGGTGCTGGCTGCCGTCATCACCGGTTCCGCCTACACACTGGCGGCACTGGGGAAGAACGCGACACTTCCCGCCCGCATCGGGCCCTTTCTCGGCTCGATCCTGGCGCTGTTGTTGATCGCACATGTGGCCGTGCGGCGATTGGCGCGGGGTGCATCTCCGTTGCTGCTTCCCATCGCCGCGCTGCTGCACGGCATTGGCTACGTGATGATCGCGCGCTTGAGTGACCGCCTTGCCGGACTGCAGGCGACCTGGAGTTTGGTCGCGATCGCCGCCTTCGTCGGTGTCTTGTTGGTGGTGCGACGGGTTGTCGACTTGTTGCGTTACCAGTGGTGGTTCCTCGGCGCCGGCATCACACTGCAGCTGTTGCCGTTGCTCCCCGGCATTGGCTTTTCTTCGGGTGGTGCGCGCATCTGGGTCTCGGTCGGGCCGATCAATTTCCAGCCCGGTGAGTTTGCAAAGGTGTGCCTCGCCATTTTCTTCGCCGGTTACCTGTCGGAGCAGCGCGAGCTGATTCGTGCGGGCGCACACCGCGTGGGACGTTTTGCGTTGCCCGATGCGCGTGCCTTCCTTCCCGTGTTGTTGGCGTGGGCCGTCTCGGTAGTGGTGATGGTGGCCGAACGCGACCTGGGGTCGTCGCTTTTGTTCTTTGCGCTCTTTGCCCTGATGCTGTGGGTGGCCACCGAGCGAACGGGTTACGTGGTCTTCGGCGGAGCGTTGTTCGTCGTGGG
>JAGWWV010000007.1 GCA_018970175.1 Acidobacteriota bacterium | reverse complement strand
GAATACGCGTTACAGCGGCCGCAGGGACTCGATCTCTGCGGCCGCTTTCTTTACCGCAGAGCCGAACTTGCGGCCGGGGTTGCGGGTCAGACGTTCGATGGGCCCCGAGATACTGACGGCGGCGATTGTGTTGCCGTCGATGCGCACAGGTGCGCTGACACTGGCAACGCCCGCTTCGCGTTCGGCGACGCTTTCGATCCAACCGCTCTTCGCAAGGGCCCGTCCGGCAAGCACGTGGCCCGCGCTGCCGCGGCCGAGCGGGTAGACCTCGCCTTCAGTGATGATCCAACGCAAACCGTGCGGAGATTGCAACGAAAGAACACAGCGCCTGTTGTCACCTTCGCGCACGTAGAGCTGCACGCTTTCGCCAGTTGTCGCAACGAGACGCTCGAGAACGGGCCGCGCGGCGGATGCGAGCGGGAACTGTCGTTGTGCGGCACCGGCGAGCGCGGCGAGGGTGAAGCCAAGCACGTAGCGACCGTCGGCGTTGCGGCGCACCAGGCCGTGGTCTTCGAGCGCTCCGGCAAGACGATGGGCCGTTGCCCGGGGCAACGACGTGGCGTCCTGTAGGTCGGTAAGTGACATGCCGTCGGCCGCACCCGACAGGGCGTGCAGCACCAGCACGGACTTGTCGAGCACCCCAACCCCAGATACGCTTTCCATTGATTGGGAATTGTATCCCAAATATTGAGATCTTGAAAATCACTTCGGAAGGACCCCATGAGCAAGCCGATGACTCTTCCCGAAAAGGTATGGGAGCGCCACGTCGTTCACCGCGGTGACGGCGAAGCCGACCTTCTCTACATCGACCTTCACCTGGTGCACGAAGTGACGAGCCCCCAGGCCTTCGAAGGTCTGCGCTTGTCGGGTCGCTCGGTGCGTCGTCCCGATCTCACCATCGCCACGGCCGACCACAACGTGCCGACCGAGAACATCCACCTGCCGGTCGCCGATCCGATCTCGAAGCGTCAGCTCGAAGTGCTCGACGAGAACGCCGCCCTGTTCGGCGTGACCGTGTTTCCGATGGGCCACAAAGACCAGGGCATCGTGCACGTCATCGCACCGGAACAGGGTCGCACGCTTCCGGGCATGACCGTGGTGTGCGGCGACAGCCACACGGCCACGCACGGCGCATTCGGCGCGCTTGCCTTCGGTATCGGAACCTCCGAAGTCGAACACGTGCTCGCCACACAGACCCTCCCGCAGTCGCGTCCGAAGTGGATGCGCGTCTCGATCGAGGGCGTTGCTCCCGCCGGAGTGACCGCGAAGGACATCGTTCTCGCCATCATCGGCGAGATCGGCACGGGCGGCGGCATCGGCCACGTCATTGAATACAGCGGTTCGGCTATCCGCGCCCTGTCGATGGAAGGTCGCATGACGGTGTGCAACATGAGCATCGAAGCGGGTGCGCGCGCCGGCCTCATTGCTCCCGACGAAACGACGTTCGCCTATCTGAAGGGTCGCGACAACGCGCCGAAGGGTGCCGACTGGGATGCCGCGGTGGCCGATTGGAAGACCCTCGCCACCGACGACGGCGCGAGGTGGGACAAGGAAGTCGTCATCGACGCTTCGCAGTTGACTCCGCAAGTCACGTGGGGGACGAACCCCGGCCAGGTGCTGGGAATCGACGCCACGCTCCCCTCGCCCACCGACTACTCGGATGCAACCGCTCGCGACACCGTCGCCCGCGCGCTCGAGTACATGGGCCTCACCCCCGGTCAGCGCATTCGCGACATCGCCGTCGACACCGTGTTCATCGGTTCGTGCACCAACTCACGCATCGAAGACCTGCGCGCAGCCGCCGCGGTGATGAAGGGTCGCAAGGTCACCGCCAAGCGCGTGATGGTCGTTCCCGGTTCGCACCGCGTGAAAGCAGAGGCCATTTCCGAGGGCCTCGACAAGGTGTTCACCGAGGCGGGCGCCGACTGGCGCGAACCCGGATGTTCCATGTGTCTGGCCATGAATCCCGACAAGTTGGCTCCGGGTGAACGGGCCGCATCGACATCGAACCGCAACTTCGAGGGTCGCCAGGGCCGTGGTGGTCGCACCCACCTCGTTTCGCCCGAAGTTGCCGCAGCCACCGCAATCGTCGGACGTTTCGCCACGCCCGCGGACTTGAAGTGACAGGAGACGAACCATGAAGGCAGTACGCATCATCTCGGGCACCGGACTTCCGCTGAAGCGTTCCGACGTCGACACCGACCAGATCATTCCCGCCGAGTGGCTGAAGCGCGTCGAACGCACCGGTTTCGAGGCCGGCCTCTTTTCCACGTGGCGTGATGACCGCAACTTCGTGATGAACGACGATCGCTTCGCCGGGGCAACCGTCCTCGTTGCCGGACCGTCGTTCGGTGTCGGCTCGTCACGCGAGCACGCGGTGTGGGCGCTTCAGCAGTACGGCTTCGACGCCGTCATCGCGCCGTCGTTCTCCGACATCTTCCGCAACAACTGCACGAAGAACGGCCTCGTCCCGGTTGTCGCCGACGAGGCGATCGTCAACAAGATTTGGGACGCCATCGAGGCGAACCCGAAGACCGAGATCGTTGTCGACATGGAGAAGCTCTCGGTCGAGGTCCCCGCGGCGGGCATCGTCACCTCGTTCCCCATGGACGCGCCCACTCAGCACCGTTTCCTGAACGGCCTCGACGACATCGGCATCACGCTCACGCACGCCGACGAAATCACCGCGTACGAATCGAAGCGCCCCGCCTACCTGCGGTAGCCCGAGCGCGATGCTTCAGGGCAGCGTGTAGCTGTTTTCGAACTCGTCCTGCAGGACGGTGGCCACGTGCGCCGTCGTGTCGACGACGAGTTCTGCGTCGAGCACCCGGCTGCGGTAGGTCCAACCATCCGGTAGGGCCAGGCGCGAGCCGAGCGTCTCGAGTGACTCTTCGGTCATGTTCGGGTCGACGCCGATGCACCGCGCCTGCATCACGTACGCCGTGCCGTCGGGACGCACCAGTTCGTACACGGGCTTGCCGGCATCGAAGTAGAAGACCGAACCGCGGGCGACGTGCCGCTCGGCGTAGGGCATGGCTTGTGGGTTGTTGCCCAGGTCGACGACGGCGATACGCCGCGTCATGAGACCGTTGAATTCGCGCATCACCGCTTCGACCATCGCGACCTTGGTACCCAATCCGTCGAGCATCCAGTGACGCGGACCGTTCAGTTTCACGAACAAGGCACCCATCTCGCGCGCGATGTCTTCTGCCACCAGCGTGGACCACAGTTCCTCAGGACAGTCGTTCAGCATTTGGGTGCCGTACACCTCGGCCTGCAGCTTGTCGTCGCGAAGGAAGACGGCAAGCACCTCGCCGTAACGCACACCCCGCATGTTGTCGATGAGACGTGACGACGGCGTGCTGTTCACAACGCGAGACTAGCCACACCGGACTTCCCGGGCCTCGGGCCCATCAGCCAGGGCCAGCAGGGTCTCGATTTTCGCGACACATGCGCTGACGTCGCGATCGAGATCCGGCAACTTGAGTCAGCCGAACGACCGAACCGGAAGCACGCCGGCGTAACCCATGCCATAGGGAAGGCTCTGCTTCGTTGTGCTGCCGGGCAACCAAAAGAGGTAACGCTGGCCGGGTACGGTCATGGAAGCATCCACCATTCCCACGCCGTTGAAATTCCTTGGGAGATTCAGTCGCCCTGCGTTCGACCACGCCATCATTTGAGTGGTGTCGGCGGCGGTGGGCAACGCCCAGTTGGCAACTCCGTTGATGGTCAGATTCGCTACGTACCCTGAAATGTACGTGTAATACAAATTGGTCGCGGCAGAAACGGGCGCGGTTTCAGTGAAACGCGGCGACGAGGGCGACGAACTCAGGAGCAGGCCTCCGCTCGGCCCCGGGTCGCCGACCACTGCAGCCGAGGTGAGAGAGACGTTGTACTGCTTCACAGCTTGACCGTCGACAGTCACCGACAAGAACCCTGTGGCCGCGGAGCCTCCGTAGATCCGATAGCCAAGCGTCGTCACACCGTCCGAGATGACATCTGGTTCGATTTGTCGACCCCAACTCATGCCCGAATTGGGGAAGGAGCCCCGCTGATAGGCCACGACCACCTGGCGCGCTCCGGCCGCATTCACGGGGTTGCCCTTGGCATCGGACTGGCGGATCCTGCCGATCGGGGCGCCGGATGCAATGTCGACTTTCCAGTCATACTGGGTAGCGATCTCGTACGTGAATTGACTTGCCTGGCCGGGAGCCAACGTCACCACGGCACCCGACACGATGGGGAGTTCCGCAAGGCCCTTTCTCACCCGATACGTCGGCATGTACGTGACCCCTGACTTTCCGGCAACGACAACGTCGGCAAAACTGATTTGACCACTGGATCCCGATATGGCCGAGTTGCCAGTGACCTCCAACATCGACGACGTCACCGAATTGGGAACCATTGGCAGAAGGGTGACGTTCGCGGTCCACCCCGACTCGGCAACCGCGTTGCCCCACTGATCGGCAATTCTCAGTATCGGTTGAGTCGTGGCACGTACGCCGCTGGCGAGACCATCGAGTTGGCGCTGCAACTCGGCCTTGCGGGCGGCACCCGCCGAAACCACCGTGTTCGCTGCAGCCTGCAGCGCAGCGCCGCCGTTCGGCGCAAACGACAGTCGGTACGAGCCAATGGTTCCACCAAATGTCATTGCCCCGAACGTGGCGATGCCGGAGGCGTCCGTCGTGACCGAGTTGTTGAAGATCTCAAGTGCCCGATCGGAGTTCAGCGCCCTCACGGTGACACCGGCCTTTTCGACACGATTGCCGTACGAATCGACAAGGCGAACCGCCGGGGCGGTCGACAGTGCTGCTCCCATCGACGCCGTTGCGGGAGGCTGGGTCACGAATTCAACCGTCGTGGCAGATGCGGCGGCGACGGCGACGGACGACTTGGTCGACAACTCTTTGGATCCTGTGGTGTACCTGTACTCACACTCGACCGTCCCCGCGCGGGTGACGACTTGACGCGAAAATATGGCGACTCCATCGGCGTTGGTCTGAACGCCCGTCCACGCGTCAGAGCCGGCACACCTACCGAGAACCGTGACGGGCGTGGTGACGGCATTGCCTTGCGCATCGGACACTCCGATGTGGGAAGAAGAGGTGAACGCCACTCCGGCCACGGCGCTTCTCTCGTGGACAAGCACATTCAGCAGCTCGATCGGCCCGGCTGCGAGCGAAATGTTCTTCTGAATGGTCGGCATCAGCGCGCTGTTGAACGAAATCGTGACGGTGCCCGCCCGACCACTCACCGTCAGACCAGTAAATGCGGCCACACCGTCGCGGTTGGTTTTGGCGGTGGCGTTGGTGAGGGTGTAGCCGTCGGTTGCACTGGCGGTGATGACCGTTCCCTCGTCGGTGATGACATTCCCCGACACGTCGACAAGCATCAACGACGGCTGAACCTCCATCGCAACGCCGCTCCGCGCACCTGCGGGGTTCTGAATGAACCGCAATTCCTCGGCCGCACCTGCAACGACTTCGATGACATGCGACGCATGCAAGTCGGCGTTGTCGTTCGAGGAGAAGGTGAGATTCCACAGGCCTGCTTCGGCGATGATCGTCGGGTTGGTAAATGTTGCATAACCGGACTCATCGATGGTCGCACTGTCGTTTTTCACGGTCCCCTGCGGCATGGAGGCCGTTTCACCACTTGTGGTAACCGGCAACTCATGAGGGACGACCGCAAGGTTGATTGGCAGATCGGGCGACTCGACGATGTTCCCGTATTGGTCGGCGACATGAACCTTGATTTCGCCGACAACGGGCGTCGCGTTGGTGGCCGTATCGGGCAAAACGGTGTCAACGACCAGGTGGTCGGCCGTCGACGGAATGACTCTCAGCTTTGCCCTCGCGGGTTCGATACCCTTTGGCCCGACGAACTCAATCTCCCAATCGCCTGCGGTCTTTCTCACCGGCAACGAGAACCTCGCGACTCTGAGGTCGTCGGTTGTCGCCTTTCCAAGGACTGCACCACCACGTGTCCGGGCCGTGACCTCGACGCCAACTGGGCCCGCAAAGTTGCCAGATGAATCAAGGAAGAAGACAGCCGCAACCCATTCGGTGCCCGCCACGACGGTTTGGGTCGCACTGAAGACATCGAGCGCCACCGGCGCACCCGGGATCAGATCGATTGTCGTGGTGACGGAGGCCAAGCCTTCGGGCTCGAAGGTGACCTGGACCAGGCCGGCAAACCCGCTGAACACAAGATTGCGAAAGGTGGCCAGCCCTTCGTCGTTGGTCGTCGCCCGTCCACCCTCGACAACGACGTCTTCACGGTCGACGAGAACTTTGACGACGACGCCGGCCCGACCTCGCGGATTGCCCCCTTCGTCAACCAACTGGATGGCGGGGGCGGGCGAAACGATTGCACCACTGGTCGCAACCTTGAAGTCGGTCGACAGCACACCCTTGCTGGGCGCGGACAACTCGATCGCGGCTTTCTGTACCTCGCTGTCAGGAATTGCGATCGTGGTCGGCGCTGAAAGCGTGGTCGGCGGTGAAAGCGTGGTCGGCGGTGAAAGCGTGGTCGGCGGCGTCGCAGCGGTTTGTGTCGAAACGTCGGTTGCGGACGGGTCGGCGGTGGTTGTACTGCTTGCTTCACCATCGGCCGGCAGCGAGGTCGCCGAAGAGATCATCGAGGTCGGTAGCGGCTGCACGGGCACCCAAAGTTTTTTCTTTCCGACCGTGCCGCACACCCGTGTCGTCGCGGCAGTCGTCTTGATTGCACCGAGGTTCCGGCAAGCGGCACCCTGCGGCTTTTGCGACGTGGACGCAAACCAGACGAGGTTCTGACCGTTCAGACCGCAGACATGGAGAACCTTGCCAACCGATTTCGATTCACCGGCCTTGGCGCATTGCGTTCCCGCGATCGATTGCGTGTTGCGGTCGCGGCCAGCTTCTTGTGCGTCCCCGCATGACACGGCCAGAGAGCCGAAGAGACCCGCCACTAGGACTAACCCGAACCGATGAACGACGCTGCGATCCATTGAAACAGAGTAAACCGAGTTTCAATCAATTGGAAGTCAGCAACGCGCTGCTCTTTTCGTGCCGTACACCTCGGCTTGCAGTTTGTCTTCGCGCAGGAAGACGGCGAGCCCCTCGCCGTAACGCGCACCCCCGCATGTTGTCGATGAGATGCGACGACGGCGTGCTGTTCGCATCGCGAGACTAGCCACACCGGACTTCCCGGGCCTCGGGCCCATCAGCCAGGGCCAGCAGGGTCTCGATTTTCGTGATGTAGGCACCGCTGTCGATTTCGTCGCGATCGAGGTCGGTCACCAGCCAGACTGCGATACCAGCGTCGTCGCCGTCGAACCCGCCGCCATCGAGTACGTCGACCGTGACGAAACCCGGAACCGCAGCTTTGAGTTCGACGACGCTCGCTTCGACGACTTCGAGGGGAAGAGGGATCCCGGTACGCAGTACGACTCCGACATCGACGATCGCCTCGACACGGAAGCTCTCAGCCGTGTCGCCGATGTAGACCAGCAGTTCGTCGGGAGGTTCACCAATGCGAACTTCATGGATCACCGGCATCAGCCACGACGGACGTTCGCAGTCGAACCATTCGTGGTCAGGAACCGTGTCGGATTCGTTGATGTCGAAGACCACGTCACCTCCGTTCATCACGAACCAGTCGGCAACGGCGGTGAGGTACTTGGTGGTTTCTGTCATCTGAGACTGAAAATACAGGAGGGGTGTCACACGTCGTCGCTGTCGCGCCACGGCTCGTGCCGGCGGCGCTGGAGGATCTCTCGACACTGGCCGATCCAGTTCCCGCTGCGATACGCGTGATACCCGCGTGATTTGTAGACATTCGACTCGCTGAAGGTGCGATGTTCCTGTTCCCACAAGAGATGGTTGATGTAGGTCTCGAGCTCGGCGTTCGTGAGTAATTCGAGGATCTCGGCCGTGGATCCGTTGAGGCCCGCAGTTGGATCCTCATAGGGGTTGCGTTGAGTAGTCGCACTTTCCACAGTGGTCTCCTTCTTCGCTGGTCAGGGTCTTCGTTCGATCTGTTCTTGGGATTCCCCACGGGAACCTACAGACGGGGTGTTCGCCCCGGAATCACCGACCTGCCGTCACGCAGCGGGTGTGAGTCGCCCACGAATTCGATCAACTCGATGATGTTGCCCTCAGGGTCGCGCCCGTAACAGGCACGCAGCGTTCCGATGGAGCCTCGCGGTGTCGGCGGCGCATGGAACGTCATGCCAAGACCCTGCAGGCGCGCGTAGTCTGCGTCGATGTCGTTGGTTTCGACACAGAAGTGGGTGTAGCCGTGGTCGCTCGCCGGGCGATCGGCCGGATTCGGGGCACCCACCGGTGAGACGTACTCGAAGATCTCGATGTTGAAGCCGCCGCAACGCATGATTGCCGTCTTGGCGGCCGAGTCGCGCAAACCAACGATGCCGTCGATCGTCGGGTTCCCCGCTTCCCATCCACCACGGCTCAGCAATTCGAACCCGAACGCCTCGGTGTACCACGCCACGATTGCATCGACGTCGCGCGTGGAAATCGCCACATGGTTGATTCCCGTGATCATGTCTGGCCCCTTCCGGAAAGAACGTCTTCTCGAACCGACTTCACCACGATCTTCGCAGGTCGGTTGGCCACGTCATCCCGCGATGGGCGCCCCGAATCCCCCTGAAATCGTTGTCGGTACTCCGAAACCCGGTGACACTGTCGTCGGCGTCGGCGTCACGACCGGGGGCGGCGCTGCAGTTGTCGGCGGTAGCAGCGGCGTCGTCACGATGGTGGTCCGGGGAATCAAGGTCGTCGGCGCAGCGGTCACTGTCGGTGGCACGGAGATCGGTCCTGATGCCGGAGCGGTGATCGGAACGGTGATCGGCACCGAACTCGCTGTGGGAATGGGCGCTATTGATATTGATGATGTCGGCGCGACAACAGGTCTGGTTTGGGCTGTTGTTGGGGCCCCGGTTGTTGGTGCACCCAAAGTCGCAGCCACTGTCGTTGCGACGGAGACGGGAGCCGCCGTCGTGGACGATCTCGCCCGCACCGTGGTGGTGGTCCATGGGGGAAGTGTCGAAGGTCCCCTCGCGGTGGTGGCCGTAGACATCACGGAAGACGATGTCGCCGACAAGATCTTCTCGACGAGACTCGTGGCACTAGCAATCTTGAGTGTCGACGACGGTCCGCTCACAGAGGTGGACGTCGAGGACAGCACTTCCCTCAGGGTCGATGACCCGATGATTCCGGGACGATCAAGAGTGCTCGAGGTGGAGACGCGCAACGTCGAGGTCGTGCCGATGCTCGTCGGTGGAACGTATGGAGCGTCGGTTCGATAGTCGGGATTCGACAGCGTTCGCGCTTCGGCTTGCGGTAGCGCGGGAATGGGTTTGCTTGCCAATGCTGGCGGAAGAATGGCTTCGACACGATTCAAATTCAGCGGGTTGGGCGGCACCGGAGCTTCAGTCCGATTCCCGTTCGGCGCAACATCGATGCGGCGAGGCGGCGCTCCGACTTCCTGCGAGATGATTGTCGTCTCACCATTCGGCTTCGACTTCACCTGGACGGTGGGCTTGTCGGGGGTGACGGTTTCATTCAGCTCACGCCCGGTCGATGTCGTGACGCGCATGTTCAACTGACGCTCACCGATCCCCAACTCCACTTCGTCACCCGAAGCGTTGGCAACAAGATTTCCAGAGGCCAGGGTCAGGTCTACATTCGGGTCGGTCGCGCGGATGGACTTTCTCTTGATACGAACCGGTTTGTCCTTCGAACCTCGGGTCGTGAACTCGGCGACCCCGTTTGGAAGCACGGCAAAGACCGACGCCTCCCCTCCGAAATTCAACTTGATGCCATCCTCATCATCGTTCTCGTTGTTTGTGCTGTTCGGCGAACCTTGCTCGTCGCTCCCCAAGAGGTCGCTCGGCACCGTGACCACGTAGTCGTAGGCATCGCGTTGGCTCGATGGTGATGCCATGCGAACGATCGCAACACCACCCTTCACCGGACGCGCCGTCACGCCGTCGTCATTCAACGCCTCCTTCGGCGACACCGCCCCCGCAGCGGTTTCCACCGACCAGTCGAGATTCTCTGTTCGCACCAGCAGTGTGGTCGAGCGCACCTTCGAATCATCGCCACAGAACGGGCACGTTCCCTCACGCGCCTCGAACGGAGTGAGATCCATCTCGCCGGCTTCACCCGTCCACGGGCTCGGATCCGAGGCCGGATCATCGGCCGCAAATGAGAAGGTCCATGTTCCTGCCGCCAGGTCCACGTCGACGTAGCGATTGCGACCAGGCCAATTCGAGTCGTAGACCATTACTCGCACGACATCGACACTCGGATATTCGATTGCATATGGCAGGACTGCGTGACCACCGCCTTCGACATACATGCCGAGCGTGTACTTCAACTTGTCCGAAGCGAACGATTGCTTCAATTCTTCGACCTTGTCGACGAGCGACGCCTTCGTCCACTTTTCGATCGATGTCTGAACCTCGGGCACGAACTGCGTCGCAAATGCACGCATCACCGCACGAATCTCATCCTCCGTCGACGGCAACTTCACGGTTTCCGGCAACTCGGCGCGGTTGTACCGTGCCGAGGCGAGCGCCACAAGACCTTCGCAGTGCCCTGTAGAACGCGCTTGATTCACCATTCGTGCCCACGCTGCGGCCTCGGCCGTCAGCGTGCACGGCTCGGCCACGCCGTCAACGCACACGTCGGGCCCGTTTCCGAACATGGACACCAAGTCAGCGGCGTCGAAGTTGAAATCGGGAAAGGTGGCCGAAGGGAAATTCGGAAAAGCCCAACCGTTCAACTGTGGCTGCATCGATGATGCAATGCCCATCGCCATCGGCTCACCGACAGAGGTGTCGGCGGACGAACCTTCGACAACAACGGAGCCTTCATCCGGGAACGACCCTCCCCCGCCGCATGCCGCGCCGATGAGGGCCAGGCACGCGACCGCGACCATGGCGACCCGAACGCGCGACATAGCGATATTTTACGACACCTCATCGGCGACGATGACCACGACGTGCCGGCTTCGGCCCCGCCAGTAAGGCCAGCGCAGCCTCGAGAGCCACCGCATCGATCGACACGCCGTCACCGACGCTGCGCGTCTCTCGACCGCGGGAAACGTACGGCCCGTAACGACCGTCGATCACCCACACCTCCACGCCCGACGTGGGATCGAGACCCAACAAGCGTCGATCCGCCCGAGGCGCATCCAGCCGCGCCAGCGCCCACTCGAGTGACACTTCAGACGGATCCACGGCATCGGGAACCGAACGACGCCGCCCGCCCACTTCGACGTACGGACTGAACGACCCGCGGAACATCTTCCCCGGCCGCACCACCACGCGCTCGCCCGACGCCGGGTCGACTCCCAGATCGAATGCCACCATCTCCCGCGCATCGATTCCCACGAGTGCGAACTCGACAAGCGCGGCCAACCCATCGCCCGTACCCGACCCGAAGAAGAACTCGTGCAACAACTCTTCGCGCATTGTGCCGTTCTCGGCGACCATATCGAGCTTGGCCTCCATCTCCGTTGTGAACCGCAGGTCGACCAACGGAGCAAAGCCCTGTATCAACACCCTGTGTACCGCGAAGGCCGTGACCGTCGGAATCAGCGCCAGTTCACCACTGCGACTCCACACGTACCGATCGCGCAGCTTCGCGATGATCGACGCGTACGTCGACGGCCGACCAATGCCCAGGTCTTCCAGTTCCTTCACCAACGACGCCTCGGTGTAGCGCGCAGGCGGTTGCGTTGCATGGGCCTTCGCCTCGGCCGACGCCACGCTCACCACCTCGCCAACCGCTAGTGCGGGCGGCACCGAACCCGCCGACTCCACCGGCCACACTCGCCGGTAGCCCTCCTCCATATAAGAGGTGCCCGAGGCCGCAAACTCGGCCCCGCCCGCCCGCAGCACCAGCGATACCGACTCTCCCACCGCATCGGCCATCTGGCTCGCCAGCGTGCGCTGCCACACCATCTCGTACATCGCCGCTTCTCGCCCGCCCAGGCCCGGCACCACCCGCACCGACACGTCCGTCGGGCGAATCGCTTCGTGCGCACCCTGCACCTTCTTCTTCGACGTCACGAACCGCTCCGACGGCGACACCGCGCCACGTCCGAACAGCCGCTCGACCTCGGCGCGGATCTCGCCACGCGACGCCGGCTCGTGCACTGCCACGTCGGTTCGCGGGTAGGTGATCAGACCCTTGTCGAACAACATCTGCGACACGACACGCGATTCTTTCGTCGACATACCCAAACGATTGAGCGCCTCTTGGTACAGCGTGCTCATCGTGAACGGCGCCAGCGGCCCACGTTGCACCGGCTTGCGCTCGACCGACACCACCGTCAGCGAATCCAACCCCCCTGCCACACCACGTGCCATCGGCTCGTCGAGCACCAGCACATCGGACACCACGGCGCCTGCCGCATCGAAGTCGCCGCTGCGTGCCACACGTCGCCCGTCAAGCGACACCAACCGGAACGTGAAGCCGGCATCAGCCAATCCCTCGACACCCCAGTACGCAGCCGATCGGAATGCCATGCGCTCGTACTCACGCTCAACTACCAAGCGCAGGGCCGGGCTTTGCACACGACCCGCCGTCGCATTGCCGCGCACTTTCTTCCGCGTCACGTCGGACACCTCGAAGCCGAACAGGCGATCCAACACTCGGCGCGTCTTTGCCGCCTCAACCAGCGCCTCGTCGATTGCGCGGCCACCACGCAGCGCATCGAGCACCGCCTCTTTCGTCACCGCGTTGAAGGTCACACGCCGCACCGGAACCCGCGGCTCTGCGAACTCCACCACGTGCGCCGCAATCAGTTCGCCCTCGCGGTCGGCGTCGGTCGCCAGAATCAGCTCGTCGCAAAAGTGCAGGTCGTGCCGCAGCTGGACCACCACCTCTTCCCCCCGCTCGGTCAGTTCGTAAACGGCCGCAAAACCGTTCGCCGGGTCGACCGCCCCCTTCGTCTCGGGGATGTCGGCAATGTGCCCCACTGTCGCCCTCACGATGAAGCCCTCACCGAGAAACTTCTCGATGGTCTTCACCTTGTTCGGCGATTCAACAACAACCAATTTGGAGTTCTGTGCCTTTGTCATGGGGCGGCGTCATACACCCACCCCACCTGAATCAGGCCTCGTCGGACCGGCGCAAAGCCAAGCAGGACATGGATTTGCACAAAGACTTGACGGCCTCTGGCGCGCGTACGCGTGTCGCGCGCGCGTATGCGCGTACGCGAGGGAACGGCACCTACACCCCTGAATAAGCTGGAGACCGTGAGCCAGCTCGGGTCCCGTTCATGGGTCTTTGTGTCAAAGACGCATGATGAGCGTTCGTGGACTGCTAATGAGGGTTACGACGATTCCACGGGTTGGTACTACTCATACGACTCAAATGTCACCCGAGCACAACAGGTTGCCACCGGAGACCTCATTGTTGTCAGAGTTGACGAATACGTCGCCGGATGGGCGTTCGTTGAACGTATTGAGGTGTTTCCAAATACTTTGAAACGAATAACGCGATGCCCGAGCTGTCGCCATACCAATCATTACGCCCGCAAAACGAAGACGCCTCGAAACAAGTGCAGTAACTGCTCAACTGAGTTCGAGGATCAAGAAGCATTGGTAACCGATGACCGCGTCACGGCGTATCGCGCCTGGTACGGCAACACTTGGACCGAGGCAGCGCGACCGTTTGGATTCCGTGAGCTTGAATCCGTGATTGCAACACGCGATACGTTCAACGCAATTCGCCCACTCGACCCCGCCCTGATTCCTGATCTACTTGACACAATCTCAGGTCGCGACGTTGACGTTCGGATCGATATACCCCGAGAGGAAATTGACCTCATTATCGGAGGCCACTCGATCGGCGTTACTCGTAGACGACGCGGGCAACGCGAATTTCGTTTTCGCATGCTAGAAAGATTCGGCGAGTCATGTGCATTCTCCGGTGTGCAACCCCCGCAGGTGCTTGAGGCTGCACATCTCTATAGCTTTGCAGCACGCCCCGAACACAAGGCTGATGGTGGACTTCTTCTAAGGCGGGACTTTCATGCACTCTTCGATGCAAAGCTCATGACGATCAACCCCACGACGTGGACTCTCGAGACAAGTCCGAATCTCACGGGATACGCGACCTACCACCAGATGGATGGTGCGCCACTCTTAGTGCCGAGAGACCTAAGGCCCGATCCAGAACTTGTGCTTCCCCACTATGAGGAATGCAAGCGCATCTTTTCTCACAACTAGATCGCCGCATCGCTCAATCGAGCTCCGAGCCCCGTCGCACGGCGAATTGGCTTTGCGACTGCGCCTTCGATCGCCTCGCGCGACCCGATGATCGTGAGACGTAGCTTCGCCCTCGTCACTCCGGTGTAGAGAAGCTCGCGAGTGAGGATCCGTGATTGATGTTCGGGCAAGACGACGATGACGTGGCCGTACTCGCTGCCTTGGGACTTGTGAATGGTAAGGGCGTGGACAGTTTCGACGTTGGGCAGCCGGGTCACCGGGATGGCGGACTTTGCAGGGTCGGTGCTGAAGCACGCGACGCGACGTGAGCCGTCCGCGCCGACGACTGCAACATCGCCGTTGAAGAGGCCAGAGGTGCGGTCGTTCTCAGTGACGATGATGGGCCGGCCGACATACCATTGATTCGACGCGGCGAGACCAAGGCGTTCTTCGATGACACGGTTCCAGCCCGCGACACCCATTTTCCGGTTGCGGTGTGCACAGAGAACCTGCAACTCACCCCTTAGGGCAAGTGCGTCGGAGATCTGGCCATCACTAGCCAGTTTCATGACGTGCTGTGCGTGCTCGACGACCAAGTCGAGCACCTCGGCTGCGAGATCGGGTGCGTCGACGGGATCGATCCAACGCACGTCAGAATCACCGCTCGTAATTGCCGCAAACGTTGCATCGACATTGCCGTCGCGGATTGCTGCGGCGGCGGCAACGATGTTCGGAGAATCCTTGAAGCGGTGCTGGGTAGTGAGTCGAGTGATCCGGTTTTCGGGCGAGCCGGCGACGATGTCGGCGAGGACTGTTCCGGCTTCGACGCTGGCGAGCTGGTCGGGATCGCCGACGAGGATGAGTTCGGCGTCATCGTCGAGCGCGACAAGCAGGTGGTACATCATCGAAAGCGACAGCATCGAAGTCTCGTCGACGATGACGATGTTGTGCTTGAGCTTGTTGCCCGAGTGATAGGTGAAGCGATTGTCGACACGGTTGGGGTTGGCGCCGAGCAACGAGTGGATCGTCGTTGCGGGTGATGCAAGCACAACGTCGCGTACGTGTTGTGGGGCGTCGGCTTTGGTGAGTGCCGCGTCCATGGCTTCGGTCATGCGCTTCGCGGCCTTGCCCGGGGGGGCGGCGAGAGCAACGAGCACTGGTTGCGCATCCGCTTGCGAGAGACGATCGACGAGTTGTTTGGCGATTGTGGTTGTCTTGCCGGTGCCAGGGCCGCCGGTAATGACCTGCAGTTTGTCGGCGGGGCGGGTGCGGATCTTTTCGGCGACGAAGCACTCTTCTTCCCACGAGCGGTGCACGTAGAGGCGGCCGATGTCGAGAATGAAGGGCTGGCGCCGGGCTGCGTTGATTGAGTGCGGTTCTGCGACGAGGACCGCGCAGTTGCGCAGGTCGGCCTCCCAACCGGGATGTTCGGCGAGGTCGACACAGGTGTGTTGACTGCGAAAGGCAGCGAGCGTTCTTGCGATTGCCAGCCAGACGTTATCGGTGACGGTCTGGTCGGCAGCTTCGCGAGCGGGTCCGTCAAGAGTGCGCAGGCTGAGATCGACGTAGACGGCTGCGGCGCGAAGATCGCGTTCTTCGACGAGACCCTCGTCAATATGGCTTTGCAAACGATCGGGATACGCGCTCATTGATTGTCTCCTGCCAGGCGATGGGACAACCGCTGCCACAGGCCGGCGGGGGCCGGCCATGTGAAGACTCCGGTGCCGGGTGGTGTGTCGGGGCCAACCATCCCCCTGATGAAGAAGTAGGAAAAGCCCTTCACGTGGTCGGACGGGTTGGAGAGATGTGGTGCGCGCCAGCGGAGATAGCGGTACATCGCAGTTCCGTAGATGAGGGCCTGCAGCGGATAGTGGTGGCGGACCATCGCGTCGAAGAGACGCTCTTGTCCATAGGCCGAAATGATGGAGGTATCCCCGTCTTGGTCAAGGCGATTGCTCTTGTAGTCGGTGATCCAGATCTGCGGGTCGTCATCGCTTCCCAACTGCAGCACGGCGTCGATGGAACCGTTGATGAGTCCGGCAAGCGGGATGTCGAACGACTCGTGGGTCAGCATGTCGACGTAGGGGCGCAAGATGTCGCCGGCGGGAACGAGATCGCCGAGGATGCGCCCGAAGTCGGAGACCCGGACTCCTGCAGCAAGATCGGCGATCGCCATTTCGAAGCTCAGCTCGGCAAGACGTCGGTCGGGCGTGATGTCAGCCAAAGCGACGTTACCGAGCGAGGGACCGAGTGGCGTGATCAGCGATAGGTAGACGCCCTCGATGATGGCGTCGAGATCACGGCCGAGGAGCGTGCCCCTGATGATGCGGCGGCACTGCGCATCGACCTCGGCCCGTCGATCGGATGCAGACGTGTCGACGTTCTCGTACACCTCGTGGAGTACCTTGCCGACGTACACACCCCCGGCAATGCGGGCGAGCGGCATGTGAACGCCGGTGGGAGTTTCCGAGTCTGCGTAGTGGCTGGTCGTGACGAACCAGTTGGACTGTTCGTCGTTGCCGCCGACTGTTGGTGCGAACTCGGGGGCACCGACCTTGCGTGTCATCGAGCTCTGCACTTTCGTTATGCCCGAGAACGACGTGCGGCGGTAGGTCTGCTCGATCGCAGCGGGGCCATTGGTAACCGAGAGCTGCGTCTGAGCGGACTGCTTCGCAACCGTGTAGCGCCAGCTCTTCGGAGGGTACGTACGTGAAACCGCAGTGACGAGGATGTCGCCGTTGTCAGTCTCACGGTTGATCGCGCCGAGATCGACGGTTTGGGCGAGCATCGACTCATCAGTGGGTTGCGACTGCCACAGGAATGCAAGATGGTTCTCGGGTCGCGTGAAGGCGACATAGATGAGTCGCTTCTGCTCGTCGCACTGCGCTTGGGTGACGAGCGACTTCGAGTCTTCGGCGGTGCAGCCGAGCACCCAACCGATGTCGATGCGGTTCTGGTAGCCACCGTCGTTCATTGGATGGCGGTATTTGGGGATGTCGCGGCTCTCGTCGTAGGTCTTTGGCTTCCACAACTCGGCGACGACTACGCACGGGAATTCGAGTCCTTTTGCCTTGTGGACCGTCATCACTTGGACGGCATCGATGTCGCTTTCCACACGACGGCTCACGACTTCGGAATTTCCACTGATCAACGCGTAGGCATCAAAGACCTCGAGCACTTGTGCGGGTGTCACGCCGCTCCCCCGCGTTTCGGCGTGGAGCAGGTCGATGATGTGGCTGAAGTCGGCCAGATGCCGTTCTCCGTCGGGGCCGGCGACGAAGGCTTCCATGACCTGTGTGTCACCACTGATCTCGGCCGCGAGTGCGGCGACCCCGCGGCGCTGAAGAACCTGGCGCCACTCGACCAACTTTTCCTGGATGTCGAGGACCACGTCGGACTCGCCCGGTGCGCGCGGTGCGACGTCGTCGGGCAGAAGACGCGGGTCGCCCAGGCTCATGCCGAAGAAAGCGGTAGTCGCCGCATTGCGGACGCGACCCAAATTGTTGACACGATCGAGCGCCTCGAAGAGTCGGCGTAATTCAATTGCCGTGGTGTCGGCGAACACCGACTCCGCACCGCTGGCGACGGCGGGGATGCCGAGTTTCTGCAGTTCACGATGAACGGCGCGCACGAGGGTGTTGGAACCTGCGAGGACGCAGATGTCCTTTGGCTCGATGGGTCGCCAATCATCGTTGTCGAGAATCTCGCCATTGTCGAGCAGTCGCGCGACATGGCCGGCGGCGGCGAGGCTGGCGTGGAACTGGTTGTTCGCGTCGGCGATGTCGATTGCTTCGGCCGCGGCCACGCCACGAACCTTCGAGGCGGTCTTGCCGGGGTCGGCTGACACGGGGCTGTAGTCGATGCCTTCGCCGAGGGACTTGCCCTCGAAGAGTGCGTTCAGCGCATTGATGACGGGTGGGTCGGACCGGAAGTTGGTGTCGAGGGTCGACATGTTCGACGTATCACGCACGTCGAGATACGCGTGGATATCGGCGCCACGGAATGCGTAGATCGCCTGCTTCGGGTCGCCGACAGCGGTGAGTTTGTGTGCCGAAGCCGGGTCTTGTCTGGGGAATATGTGATGGAAGAGCTTCCACTGCAGTTGATCGGTGTCTTGCGCCTCGTCGATGAAGGCGTGCGTGTAGCGCTCGGCGAATCGGGCGCGGATGTCATCGCCCATGTCGCCGCCCAATGCCTGTTCGGCGCGGCGGATGAGATCGTCGAACGACGGATGCAGTTCGGTGCGACGGTGAACGTCATTGACCATTTCGTCGATTGCTGCACCGAGGTCGGCCAGTTCGGTGACCAGGGCGGGATCGAGTGAGTTGTCGTACCACTGCTCGGCAAGCGGACTACCGAGCCGCGCCTCGACGGCTTTCCTGACCCGCGATTCGTCCCACGTGCGGCCGCGCTCGACGGCCTCGGAGACAAGCCGGTCGTTCACGACTTCGGCAATTGCTCGGCGGACGATCTCTTCGGCCGAGTCGTCGTGGGTGACCAGACCGGCAAGGGCGAGGACTTTCGAACAGACCGAATGAATGGTGCCGATCGTTGCATTGTCGAAGTTGACCACTGCACGACGGAGATTGAGGACGTAGCGGGGGCGCTGCGTTTCGTCGGCAAGAAGCGATGCGAGTATGAGATCAGTCGGGTCAGGTTGGTTGTTTTCGAGTCGATCAGCGGTGACAGCAAGGCGACGGCGAACGCGGTCGCGCAGTTCGGCGGCAGCGAACCGCGTGAAGGTGGTGATGAGGATCTTGTCGATGCGTAGGTCGTCGTCGACGGCGATGGCGCGGGTGACAAGCGCGACGACCGAGTAGGTCTTGCCGGTACCCGCGCTCGCCTCGATCGTGTGACCGTTGGTGAGCTGGTGGTTCGCGAGGTCGAGGGCCCTGGCCATCAGAGGATTCCCCAATGCGAATTCCCGTGGGGAAGTTTTCCGGGTAGGCCGTTTGCCTTACCACGCGTGAAGTGAAAGACCCCGTGAAATCGCGACCAAAAGTCGACGATCGACCCTTTCGGATCGAAGATTGATGCGAAGTCGGGTTCATTGCCGTAGATCCGGCGTTCGAGGGAATCGGCGAAGCCATCCGATCCGACAAACCTGGCGAAACGTGCGCGACCGTTCTCGAAGTCGGGATTCGCCGGATTTAAAAAAATTGCATCGACCGTGTCATTGAAGGCCGGCATCGGCGACACCGACGCGATGCCCCGTAGTTCAGCAAGTTCGGCGAGTCGACGAGTCGCCTCAGCCGAGTCGATCGTGTCGCCCAGGTAGATGAGACGTGACTGCGCTTGGTCACTCTTGCCGCTGCCGTTGTGTTGATGGACGGTGATGCCGTGGCGCACTTTGAGTCCTGCTGCCATTGCGGCAAGCAGTCGGACACCGAGCTCGGCATGGTCGCGGTCGTAATACTTTGAGCTGCGCACCACGCCAATCAACTGCTCGGTTGCTTGTAGGTGCGGGATGTGCCCCTTTACGACCAGGCCGTCGACGATCGGTACGAGGACCGGTGTCGCATCGGGTGGGATGGGCCGTACCGCATGTGTTTGACACGTCGCGAGGATGGATTCGGCGAGGGTCTGCATCGCCTTGATTTCGGCATCGCCATAGGCGCCGATCGGAACGTTTCCGTTCAGGCGAGCCACCTGCATGTGCAACTGCGGTGTCCAGCCGGGCACGGCACCGGCCTTGCCGGCGATGTAGCTGTCGACGAATGCACGTTGCGTGCGGGAGTCGACGGCGAAGGGGATCACTGCCTCGTCGGGAGCATGGTCGTCCTTCCAGGTGTTGATTCCCAAGATTTCCTTGACGAACATGTCGAGCGGTGACGTCACAAATGACGTGAGCGATGCGAGGTCGACCACAGTTGGGGCGAGTGCGGGTGCGGGCGTCACTGCAGTGGCGAGAACTACTGGTGATGATTCGAAGCCAACCTTTCCGGCCACGTCACGCACTCCTGTTGAGTGCGCCCAGACACGGCCCGGCACGATTCCGCCCGCGACGAAATTGCGGGTGCTAGTGGCGTGGCGGGGATGCAGGAACTCGATGTCGCTGCCGGCATCGTCATCACGTTCGCCCGCACCGTGACGGCGGGCGAAGTCGACGAACTCGGCGAGAGCCGTGGTGAGCGGAATAATCGCGTTGTTCTGAATGCTGCGACCGTCGCAGGTGATGATGACCTGATCACCCGCGGCAAGAACGGCATCGAGAAGTTGCCGGCGCGAGTCGATTCGTGGGTCGTCGTCCCCGATGAAGACCTGCCGACCGATGAGGTCGTCGCTTTCCAGTTCTCCCCCGCCAAAAGCGCCGTCGTCGATGCCGAGCAGGCACACGACCCGGTACGGCACACCACGCAGCGGCATGAGTGAGGTTGCAGTGACGGCGCCGGTGCGAAGTGGCTGATGACCGGGAATGCCCGAAATCTGGCGGAGCAGATGCGACGCGACTTCGGCGAAGGGAACTGCTGAACCCAGTTGCCGCGACGAACCGTCGGGGGCCGGGAGGATGGTGCTTGAGGCGACATCGTCGAGCAGTTCGAATGCACCGGAAACACGGTCACCATCACCACACAGTGAATTGATGGTCTGCTCGATGTCATTGCACCAGTCGGCCACGTGACGCGAATGGTTTCCGCGAGTGACGAGTTCGAGTGATTCAATCGCATCGAACACCTGAACGAGTCGCGAAAGCGAATCGATATCGTCGACGCCCAGATCATCGAGAGGGACGACGCCCCCCAATTCCGTCGCTGCCGCTGCGTCGGGCAATGCCGCACCAAGCATCGAACGCTCGATTGCCGCCCGCCATGTGTGCACGCTGTCGGCCTTTGTTGCCAAACCTGCAGCCGTGCGCTGGTCGGCCGACAAACCCCAGCGCACACGAGTACGGTCGATCTGGCGGTGCCAGACCGAGATGGCTTCTCCGTCGATACCCAGGTGAGCGGTGACGAGCGGCGACGTGGCAACCGCAAGAAACGACGTGATGTCGAACCGTCCGGTCATCAGCTCGAGCAGGTTGGCGAGGAACTCGGCCCCCTCGTTGACGAAGCGCAACTGCCGTTCGGCAACTGCGAGCGGAATTTTGACGTGTGTCGCCGCACCCTCGACTTCGACGGTCACCGTACGTTCGAACTCCGCCTCGAGAATGGGTGCCGCCTCCGCGAGTCGTGGCGAGACGATGACGACCTCGTGCGGTGCGAGATTGTCGAGATCGCAGAACGCGTGCAGCAGGGCGTCGTGCAGGACCTCGACCTGACGGGTGAGGTTGTAGCAACGGTGGATCTGCAACGAGAGATCGTCGGCAGTGCGCGGAATACGGGCCTGCAGACCGTCACCTGACACCGCAGTCTGGATGCGACCGAGCAACGAGGACGCCGTCACCAACGGTTCGTCAGCATGAAGTGCAACTTCAAGACCCTGCGAGGCAAGTATCTGCTGAAGTTCCCGGGCACCGCGCAACCACGACTGCACCAACGGGTGGACGTCGCCTGGTAATTCCTCGTCGGTGGGACGCAATTGCAGCGCACCGCGCGGCACTTCGGAACCGGCCGACTCGTCCGCCCACCGTTTCGCCATCACAGGCGAGGGATGGACAAGCAGCACGTCGACATCGCTGACGTGACCAACCGCCTCAAGCACTTCGATGGCGCCGAGCGACAACGACTGCATTCCCGCGACCATCAATCGGTCGGGGACTCCAACGAGGTTCTCGCCACGCCTGAGTTGTTGAACCGTGGTCTCGACCTGCACCGGCCACGGGATAGTGCCGATGACTTCTCGCAGCGCACGCCAGAGTTCGAACTGCCAGCGCTGATCGCCCAGGTCGGCGGCGCGCCACTCACCATCGTTGAAGGAATCGGCCGTTGTGGGTGCCATGACGGGCGACCCTCTCTCCCATGCACGAATCATCATCGGACGACGCGCGTGGTAGCGATCGAAACGATCGGCCAGACGGGCGGCGGCAGGCAAGGCACCACCGGCCCGCCGCACTAGAGACGCATACGCGGGATCTTCGACGATGATCCCCAGGATCGCGGCGGTCATCGACTCGATCGACCACGGGTCAAAATCGTGGAAACGCTGCGGAACCATGAACTTGTTCAATGACCCGAGATAGCCGACCTGAACGTTTGCAATCACTCCATCGTGCTTGCCCTCTCGCGCACCGACGCGCTTCGCCAGTTCCGGCAACAGCCATGCCTTGGCGCCGTTGGCAGGAAGCAAGAGGTGGTCACCCGCGAAGAGGCCACGGCCACTTGGAGCGGAATTGAGCCAGAAGGCGACTGGTTCAACCACGTCGAACAGCGTCCGTACGTAGCGAACTCTCAGCACCATGACCCCAAGTTAGTGAGCGGGTGTCTGCGCGCCGGTCCCGCGCTTATTGAAACGCCGGACAGTCGCCGGTGGTCTTGTAGTGGCACCAATCACACAACTTCGTGACGTTGCAGGGAAATTCTCCCCTCGACACTGCGGCGTCAATTCCCTCGCGGGTTTCGACGATGGTTCCCTTGGCGATTGAAAGATTCACCGGCGTGACGGCGAGTTCGTGCGAAACCGGCACACCCAAATAAAGCAACTGCACCCGTTCGGTGGGCTCTTCATCCGCGGCTTCGATCATGGCGGCGTAGGCCAAGAGCTGGAAGAACTTGTCGTCTTCGGAGGTGAACTTGGGGTTGGGGATTTTCCCGGTCTTGTAGTCGGAAATCACGATCCCGTTGTCGCCAAAGACGAAGCGGTCGATGAACCCCTTCATGGCAACGCCCTCGACCTCGGCCGTCACCTCGTGTTCCATTCCATCGAGTTCGGTTTCGCGGGGATCTTCCAAATGCCAAAGGTTGGTCATGCACTTGAATGCCTGCACTTTGAAATCCTTGATCGACCCAGGCAGCTCGGTTAGCGCATTGACTTTCTGCTCCCAATCGCTGACGCTCCAGCGATCGGCCGCCAGGGACTTCAACGTGTCATGGGTGCGATTATCCGGATCGACTTGGTAGAGATGCTCGAGCACTTCGTGAACGAACGAACCAACGTGAGTGGCCCACGTAGGGGGCTGTGGAATTTTGTCAATCCGCGAGAGCTTGAACTTCTGCGGACAGTCCCGATACGTCGCAATCGAGGAGGGCGAAAGATACGAGGGGGCTTCCATCGGGAACAGTTTGACACTTGGATGTCAACTGAAACTGCGTCTCCCCTTCGCCTGACACGTGAGCTCAGGCTGTGAGCAACGACGCCAAAGCGATGAACATCAACACTGTCATCGCAACGGCAATCGGTAGCCCGGCGGCTGCAACGGTTTTCGCGCACTCCCTCGACGTAGAGGCAACGGGTTCATGACGAATCGCCCGTCCAAGGACCACCGCTCCCAAGCCGATGCCGCCTCCCACCACAAGGGCTGTAGATGCCGTGATGGCGACAAAGGCTGGGGTCGAGAATCGCGAGAACGGAATTGACAACGAGTGATCGAACGATCCCTCGAACTTGAGCCTCCAGAGGGCGCGTTGCCGAGCCTTGAACTTCGTCAGCCGTCGTGGAGGTGGGCCAAACATGGATGCACTCATACGAATGCCCAATCTACACAGATTTCTGTATAGTTTGGACATGGCCAAGCAGCGCACACAATCCAGCAAGATCCCGATAACAGAAGCTGCGACGCGCGGAGTCTCCGATCTCGCCCGCCAGGCCGAAAATGGCGTCGACATCGTCCTCACCCGCCACGGCAAGCCCGTTGCCGTTGTCATGTCTGTCCACCGCGCCAACCGAATTGCTCAGTTGGAAGAGGACCTCATCGATGCCGCACTGGTGCTGTCGCGGATGTCCGACGATGACGGCCAGCGTTTCAGCGCCGACGACGTGCTCGCGGAATTTGGCATCGGTCGTTCCGCCAGTCACACGTCGTGACGTCACGCAAGAGCGCTCGGCATCCACGCGCCGAACGGGTCGAGGTTCGATTCACCAAATGGGCCGTCGAAGATCTTCGAGATCTTCAACGGATCAATCCGAGTGCGGTTCTCATCGTTGCGGCCAAAATCGAGATGATTCAGCGGAATCCAGAAGTCGGCGAGCCACTTCGCGGCGCACTGGCGGGCTTTCGGAAACTGGCGGTCCAGAATCGCCAATTACGGATCATTTGGCGTGTCACGTGGGAGGACGGCGGGACTGCAATCGTCGACATCGCTGAAATTTGGGCCGTCGGCCATCGCAGAGACAACGTGGTCTACCGGGTGATGGACAAGCGTGCCAAGGAAACCGGGGACTAGACACACCCATTTTCCGAATACCGCTACACCCATTGGAGATAATGAGACCGTGACGTCCAAACCTCGCTGGTTTCCCAGTAGCGACCTCGATACGGCCTTTGCCCTCGCGCGTGCATGCCACATCGACGGAACGAGGAAAACCGACGACACCCCCTACATCGCCCACCTGATGGGCGTCTCGGCCCTGGTCATCGAACACGGTGGCACCGAGGTGCAGGCTGCGGCGGCGTTGTTGCACGACACCATCGAAGACACCTCGATGACACACGACCGACTGGAACTGTTGATCGGCAAAGCGGTTGCCGACATCGTGCTCGACTGCACAGACGATGCAGACCGGAAGCGAAACGAAGATCTGACAGCCGAACAGCGTCTGGCCGACTGGTACGACCGCAAGGTGAAGTACCTCGACCGTTTGACCCACAAACCGAACGGCACTCCGTCGCTGTTGGTCGTGCTCGCCGACAAGGTGCACAACGGCGAAGCCACGGCCCGCGACATTCAGCGTTGCCGCGCCGAGGGTCGCGACATCGCCGAGTTCTGGGCCCACTTCAATGCACCGCGCGACAAACAGCACTGGTGGTACGGCAGCCTGCTCCAGGCCCTGGAATCGAAGACCTGGGCTCCTGCGGCACTACCCCTGCTCGCGCGTTTCCGCGTGGCCGTCGCGGTCATTCAGGCGGCCTGACCCGGCTACTTCGTCAATTCAATGTCGCAGTTCTCGTCGATGTAACCCTGGAAGGCGACCCCCGCCTTCAGGTACTTTTCGCCGGTGAAGCGTTCGTCGTTGGCGAACGTCGGATCCTCGCCCGCGAGCTTCATCGAGAAGGTGAACTGCTCCATGTAGTCGTAGGCAGCCATCGCCGACTCGTAGGCCACATCGGCGTCGGCCTGGATCTCGGCCGGGGCCAGGTCACGCATCTGGGTCTGCAATTCCTTGTAGCGATCCCAAAACGCATGGGTGTTCATCGGCGAGTTTTCCGCATCTGCGTTCGATTCGTTCTCGAGGGCGTCGAGAACCTCGGTTGCGTAGACCTTCGCGACACCGCAGAACGTCGGGGGTTCGGTTGTCGTGGTTGTTTCGGGCACCGTGTCAGTGGGCTTCGTCGGGGAAGTCTCTCCGGTGCCGGCTTCCGCGCAGGCACTCAGCGAGATTGCGGCAAGCAAGGCAACGACCATTCCCGCACGGTGACTCACCGGGCGAACGTTACATCTTGTAGAGGTTGACGACCGCGAGAGCGACGCCCGCACCGGTGACGAGGAACCAGATCTTCATGTTGAGGAACTTCTTGTCGATCTGCGCGATCATGCGCTCGAATTCAGAGTGCAAGTCGTCTTTCATCACAGGTTTCTCGGCTCCATTGCGTCAGGAATCGGGGAAGAACTTGCGGAGGTCTTTCAAGCGCGGATCGTTCGAGAAGACTTCGATCGGCGGCTGAATGTCGAGGCGCAGACCGCGCTGGATGATGCGACACGTGGTGTGCTGGTTGTATTCGGCCAGCGTGACGGCCCAACCGTCGCGACCGGCACGGGCGGTGCGACCCGAGCGGTGGAGGTACGCCTTCACATCGATCGGCGGTTCGTAGTGAACGACAAGCGAGACGTCATCGATGTCGATGCCGCGCGCCGCGACGTCGGTGGCGACCAGGACGTTGATCTGGTTCGCTTCGAAACGCTTGAGAGCCTTTTCGCGTGCGACCTGTGTGAGGTCACCGTGAATGGCGGCCGCCTTGACTCCGATGTCCTGGAGGGCACGCTCGACACGGTCACACTGGCGCTTGGTGTCGCAGAAGACGACGGTCTGCCCGGCTCCGGCCGCCATCGACGCGATGACCTTGTCTTTGTCGAGGCGGTGGATGGCAAGGAAGAGGTGCCGCATCGTGCCGACCGTTTCGGTGGCGGAGTCGACGGCCACTTCGATGGGCGACTTCAGGTACCGGTTGACGAGGTGCCCCACCTGGCCGTCGAGCGTGGCCGAAAAGAGCATGGTCTGGTGCTCGGCCGTGATGTGCCGCAGGATCCATTCGACCTGCGGGGTGAAGCCCTCGTCGGCCATGCGATCGGCTTCATCGAGGGTGATGACGGTGATCTTGTCGAGACCCACTTCGCCGGCCTTGATGAGGTCGATGAGGCGCAGCGGCGTCGCGACCACCAGATCGACACCGCGTTCCAGCTCGTCGATCTGCTTGTCGCGCGAGGCGCCGCCGTAGACGGCAAGGACGCGCATACCGCAGTGCTTGGCAATGGGTGCCAACACTTCGGCCACCTGCAGGGCCAGCTCGCGCGTCGGCACGAGAACCAGTCCGTGGGGCTTGCGCGGCGCGGCGTTGCGGTCGATTCGGGCGAGGGTGGGAATTCCGAAGGCGAGGGTCTTGCCGCTGCCGGTGCGGGCGCGACCACAGACGTCGTGGCCCTTCAGGGCCACCGGGATGGCCTCGGTCTGGATGGCGAAGGGTGCGTTGAACCCGGCGGCGGCGAGGCCGGCATCGATGTCGTCGGGCACGCCGAGGTCGGCGAACGCGGTGGGGGTGGTGTTGGACACTTCGCCTCAGGCTAACGGCGAGCGGGGTCGAATTACTGACTGACGACTCAGTTAGTAGACATCGGTGGCACTGCGTCGTTATGGTTCACGCGCTTGAACTGCACCGCACGTGTGCACCGCTAGGGAGAGCGCCACGTATCCGCCCCTTCTTCACCTCGTGTGATCTGAACAAGGAGGTAATCCGTGTCCGTCCATAACGGCACCCACCAAGAGGCCACGACTCTCGTCGGGCTCGCACTGTCCGGTCTTCACATCGCCACGGCGGTGAAAGGCATCGCGTACGACTGGCAACAGTTCGTCTTTCCGCAGAACGTGGACTTCGACGCCGAGCTGACAGCACTTCTCGCGGTCGAGGCCGCGAAGTGACCCGCCCGGGGAGGGTCCTCTTCCTCGGCTGCGGATCGGTGACACAAGCGACACTGCCGCTGTTGATCCGCGACGTCAAGGTTGACCCGAAGACCATCACCGTCATCGACTTCGTCGACAATCGCCACCGCGTGGCCGATTCGATCGCCGCGGGCGTGACGTACAAGACGATGCAGATCACGCCCGAGAACATGGGCCAGGTGTTGGGCGACCACGTGTCGGCCGGCGACATGCTTCTCGACCTCGCGTGGAACATCGATGCGCCGACGATCATCGGTTGGTGCCACGACCACGGCGTGCGCTACCTCAACACCTCGGTCGAACTGTGGAATCCCTACGAGGATCTTGCGTCGACTCCCCCGCTCGACCGCACGCTGTACGTTCGCCATCAGTCGCTTGCGGCGATGGTGCGCGGCTGGGGTGGCAACTCGGGCCCGACCGCCGTCGTGGAACACGGCGCGAACCCGGGTTTGGTGTCGCACTTCGTGAAGCAGGCGTTGGTCGAGATTTCGACGCGCCTCCTCAGCGACGGTCGCGCGGGCGCATTGAAGACAACGATCGAAATGGCTCTCGCCGAATCGCAGTTCAACCATCTCGCAATGCTCACCGGTACGAAGGTGATTCACATCGCCGAACGTGACACTCAGACGAGCCTCGTTCCGAAGGCTCCGAACGAGTTCGTGAACACATGGAGCGTCGAGGGTTTCTACGAAGAGGGCATCGCCCCGGCCGAGCTCGGCTGGGGCACGCACGAAAAGAAACTGCCACGCAACGCGCACCAGCACACAAAGAACGGTCCGCGCAACCAGATCTGCATCGCCAAGCCCGGCATGGAGGTTCTGGTCCGTAGCCGCGTACCGTCGTCGGAGATTCACGGCATGGTGATTCGTCACGGCGAGGCGTACACGATGTGCGAACACCTGACGGTGTACGACGAGAAGTGCGAAGCGGTCTACCGACCCACCGTGCACTACGCCTACTGCCCCACCGACGCCGCCATCATGAGTGTGCAGGAACTGCGCTGGCGCAACTGGGAGATGCAGCCCAAGCAGCGCATCCTGAACGACGAAATTGACCACGGCAAGGACGAGCTCGGCGTGCTCTTGATGGGCCACCCGTACAAGTCGTGGTGGTTCGGTTCGTGTCTCTCGATCGAAGAGGCGCGCGCGATTCTGCCCCACCAGAGCGCCACGACGCTTCAGGTGGCATGCTCGGTGATTGCAGCCGTGCAGTGGATGTTCGACGAGCCCGAACGTGGGTTGTGCGTTCCCGACGACCTTCCCTACGACCGCATCCTGAAAATGGCAACGCCGTATCTCGGCACCATGTTCTCGGGAGCCATCGACTGGGATCCGCTGTCGACGCGCAAGCCACTCTTCCCGCACGTCAGTGACGAAGGGGCAGAACTCGACCACGGCGACCCGTGGCAGTTCTGCAATTTCCTCGTGTAGGCCCATCTATCGAGCGACCACCCCCGGCCCGGCGTGCGCCATTGCGGTGACCGTCGGGCGGGGATAGCATCGGGTTCAGTGAAGAAGTTCCTGAGCCTCCTCCTTACGTAACGGCGACAGCCGCATATCGCTGTCGCCGATCCTCCTGCGCCCGAAAGGCCAGGGGGATTTTTTGTTTCTCCGAACGATTACCCGCCAACGAATTCCCGGAAGAAAGCCGAATCAATGCCACCAGCAAACGTGACCCCGAAGAAGATGGCCTTCGAGAAGTACAAGCCGTTCGTCCCGGTCGTACTGGCCGACCGCACCTGGCCGAACCGCATCATCGAGAAGGCTCCGCTGTGGTGCTCGGTCGACCTCCGAGACGGCAACCAGGCGTTGATCGACCCGATGGATCCCGAGCGCAAGCGTCGCATGTTCGTGGAACTCGTGAAGATGGGTTTCAAGGAGATTGAGGTCGGCTTTCCTTCGGCGAGCCAACCCGACTTCGACTTCGTGCGGATGTTGATCGAAAAGGACATGATCCCTGATGACGTGACGATCCAGGTGTTGGTGCAGAGCCGGCCCGAGCTGATCGAGCGCACATACGAATGCATCGCAGGTGCGCCGCGGGCGATCGTTCACTTCTACAACTCGACCAATCCGCTGCAGCGCCGCGTCGTGTTCGGTCTGGAAAAAGAGGGCATTGTCGACATCGCTGTGAATGCGGCAAAGCTCTGCAAGAAACTCGAGGAAACGGTTCCTGCCACCAAGGTGCGCTACGAGTACTCGCCCGAGTCGTTCACGCTCACCGAACCCGAGTTCGCCATCGAAATTTGCGAGGCGGTGATGGAAATCATCGAGCCGACGCCCGAGAACCCGATCATTCTCAACCTGCCCGCAACGGTCGAGTGTTACTCCCCCAACGTGTACGGCGACGTCATCGAGTGGTTCGGCCGCACCATCAAGAACCGTTCGTCGGTCGTCTTGTCGTTGCACCCGCACAACGACCGTGGCTGTGCCGTCGCGGCGGCCGAATTCGGTGTCATGGCCGGCGCCGACCGGGTCGAGGGAACCCTGTTCGGCAACGGTGAACGCACGGGAAACGTCGACATCGTCAACCTGGCGATGAATCTCTTCATGAACGGCGTCGACCCAGAACTCGACGTCACCGACATCGACGCCCTGCGCCGGGTGGCCGAGTACTGCAACCGGCTTCCCGTCCATCCGCGCCACCCGTACGTGGGCGACCTCGTCTACACCGCGTTCTCGGGTAGCCACCAGGACGCGATCAAGAAGGGCTTCGAAGCACTTCCGGCCGATTACGACGAGTGGGGCGTTCCGTATCTGCCGATCGATCCGAAGCACGTCGGTCGTTCCTACGAAGCCGTGATTCGCGTGAACAGCCAGTCGGGCAAGGGTGGCGTTGCGTACATCATGAAGACCGAGCACGGCTTCGACCTGCCACGACGACTGCAGATCGAGTTCTCGAAGACGATCCAGCACATCACCGAGGACTCAGGCACCGAAATCTCGCCCGTAATCATGTGGGACGCGTTCAAGAGCGAGTACCTCCCTGAAGTACCGACGATGCATCTCGACAGCCACGAACTGAAGAGCGATTCGACCGGTGCGACCACCATCACGGCACAGATCGCCGTGCGCGGTGAACGCCGGACCGTGGTTGGCCAGGGGAACGGGCCCATTGACGCCTTCGTCCAGGGTCTGCGCAGCGGACTGGGGATCGACATCGACGTCCTCGACTACACCGAGCACGCGCTCGGCGCCGGCGCCGACGCCACGGCCGTTGCCTACGTGGAAAGCACCACGTCAGCGGGTTCGGTGAAGTGGGGTGTCGGCAAGGACCCGAACATCATCACCGCCTCGCTTCGGGCCGTTCTTGCGGCCGCCGAGCGTCAGGGCAAGTAGTCTCGGACCATGCGCGTAGTTGTTGACTTCGACGTGTGCGCCTCGACAGGGGCATGCACACAGGTGGCACCCGAGATCTTCGAGATCCGATCCGACGGGTATCTCTACATCCTCGTCGAGGAGCCCACGGGCGACCTCGAGGCCAAGGCACGTGAGGCAGCGGAACTCTGCCCCACTGCGGCCATTTCGATCGAAGAGTGAGCTTTCTCGCAAAACTTGAACACCGGTGGACGACCACCGGTTCGATGTTGTGCGTCGGGCTCGATCCCGACGTCGCGCGCTTTCCCGGTTCGCTGGCCGGTCGGGTCGATGCAATCGCCGACTTCTGCATCGCGATCGTCGATGCAACCGCGCCGCATGTGTGCGCCTTCAAACCGCAGATCGCCTACTTCGCTGCCGTCGGCGCCGAGACGCAACTTGAACGCGTGTGCGCCCACATTCGGTCGGCACACCCTGAGATTCCGCTGATTCTCGACGCCAAACGTGGCGACATCGGTGACACGGCGAAGCTGTACGCGCGTGAGGCGTTCGAGCGCTACGGCGCCGACGCGGTCACGGTGAATCCGTATCTCGGCACCGACTCTCTCGAGCCGTTCCTGTCGGCACCGGGTCGCGGCGTGATCGTTCTCTGCCGAACCTCGAACGCCGGCAGTGGCACGTTTCAGTCACGGCTGGTCGATGGTCGCCCGCTGTACGAGCACGTTGCACAACGAGCGGCCGACGAGTGGTCGCAGATGGGCGAAGTCGGATTGGTCGTGGGTGCGACATACCCCGACGAACTGGCCCGCGTGCGAGCAATCGTGGGCGACATGCCGTTGCTCGTGCCGGGTGTCGGCGCACAGGGCGGGGACGCTGCGACGGTGCTGAATGTCGGTCGCGCGTCCAACGGCTTCGGGCTCGTCATCAACTCGTCACGGGCAGTGTTGTACGCGTCGTCGGGCGACGACTTTGCTGCTGCGGCAGCCGAAGCAGCCCGCACCACCCTCCCCTAGAAGGGTTCTCGGTGTGTAATTACCCGAAAAACGGGTAATTACACACCGAGAACCCTGGGGTCGGGAACCCTGGGGTCGAGAAGCCTGGGGGTTAGGCGTGGAGGACAGCGACGTTCAAGATGCCGGGGGCGACACGCAGTTGTGCGACGACTTCCTCGGGCACCTCGGCGGTCGGCGCGATGACCATCAACGCCGTGCCGGGCTTCAGAGCCTTGCCGACGTCCATGTCGGCGATGTTCACGTTGTGGTTGCCGAGCAGGGTTCCGACGACGCCGATGACGCCGGGGCGGTCGTCGTTCGAGACGACGAGCATGTTGTCGGCCGGCGGTACGTCGGTGATGTGGTCGTCGACCAGGACGAGCCGTGCTTCGCGCCGTGGGCCGACGAGCGTGGCCGCGATGCTGTGGCCGTCGGCGCGCATCGTCACCAGGTTGACGTAGTCCGCGTTGGTCGACGTGGACGAGTTGTTCTCGCGCACCTCGCAACCGGCACCGGCGGCGATTTGCGGGCCATTGACGTATGTGACCTGTTCGTTCGTCAACGAACCAAAGAACCCCTTGAGCGCACTGAGCGTGAGGATTCGGGTGTCGTAGCCGCCGATTTCCCCCGTCGCGCTGATCTCGAGCGACTTCGGAACTCCACCGACCAGTGTGGCGAACAGACGACCGAGACGCTCGGCGAGCGGCAGGAACGGCTTGAGGGTTTCGTTCGCATCGGCCGCGTTGACATTGACCGCGTAGGGCACGAAGTCACCGGCCAGTGCGAGTTGCACCATGTCGGCGATGGCATCGCCGGCTTTGTCCTGCGCCTCGCGGGTGGACGCACCGAGATGCGGCGTGACAACGACGTTCGGCAACGTGAAGAGCGGCGACTCGGTGGTGGGCTCCTTTGCGAACACGTCGAGTGCGGCGCCGGCGATGACACCATCTTTCAGCGCTTCGTAGAGCGCGGCCTCGTCGATGATGCCGCCGCGTGCCACGTTGATGACACGCAGGTCGCGCTTGGCCTTCAGGAACATCTCACGGCCGATGAGGCCGACCGTCTCCTTCGTCTTCGGCAGGTGCACGGTGAGAAAGTCGGATTCGGCGACCACCTGGTCGAGGGGCAACAACTCGACGTTCATCTGACGGGCGCGGTCGGCGGAAATGTAGGGGTCGAACGCGACGATGCGCATGCCGAAGGCGGCCGCGCGCTGGGCGACGAGCTTGCCGATACGACCGAGACCGACGATGCCGAGGGTCTTGTCGAGAAGCTCGACCCCCTCCCACTTGCTGCGCTCCCAGCGTCCCTGCACGAGGGCGGCGTGCGCCTGGGGAACGTTGCGCGCGATGGACAGAAGGAGCGCCATCGTTTGCTCGGCGGCGGATGCGATGTTTGATTCGGGCGCATTGCACACCATGACGCCGCGCTTCGTCGCGGTGTCGACATCGACGTTGTCGAGGCCAACTCCCGCACGGCCGACGACGACGAGCTCGGAGCCGGCGTCCAGCACTTCGGCGTTCACGTCGGTGGCCGACCTCACGATGAGCGCATGTGCGCCTTTGATGGCCGACAACAATGCGGCATGGTCGAGTCCAAGCCGAATGTCGACCTCGTGGCCGGCCTGACGCAGGCGGTCGAGGCCTCCATCGGCGATTTCTTCGGTCACGAGAATGCGCGCCATAAGGCTCCAAGTCTGCCCCCGAGGGTGCTCCGCGCCACAATCCTTTGCGGAATGTAAAGGCGTCAATGGTCACGCCGTAGCGTGGGGTCGTGAACCTGAGCGCCCTGCCGCCGGTCGAAATCGGCGACACCGCGGGAACCGTCCGACTCCACCGTCGCAAACTCGACCTCGTGCGTCAGGTCGTTGCGACCCACGGCACCCATGCGTCACGTCGGGTGCTTCTCGTCGAGTTCGTGACCGCCGATGGCGTGCGCGGCTGGGGCGAGTGCGGCGCGCCCGACGACTCGGGGTACACGGGTGAAACCGCCGATGCTGCCGCGACGTTCTTGGAGGGCATCGCCCCGGGCGTCATTGCCGGACGCAGGTCGTTGACCGCGGCATCGGTGCGGGCACTCGTCGCCGCGATCGACCCCGATGCCGCGTCGCGTCACCCGATGGCGGTGGCCGCACTGGAAACCGCCGTGCTCGACGCGCAGTTGCGAACCACCGACACCGCGTTCGAGTCGTTGCTCGGCTCGCCGCCGAAACGCGCGGCGCTGGCCGGCGCCACCCTCGGCAACCAGGGACCGGACGTGTCAACAGCCGCGGCAGTCGATGCGGTCATCGCAAAGGCGTTGGAGGCCGTCGCGCTCGGATACCCGCGCCTGAAACTGAAAATCGGACCCGGCCTTCACACCACCGACATCGTGCGCGAACTGCGGGCCGTGTTGGACGGCGGCGTGGTGTTGCTGGGCGACGCAAACGGCGCCTACCGACCCGACGACGTCGCCCACGTGGCATCGCTCGGCGAATTGGGCCTCGACTTCGTCGAGCAGCCGTTTCCCGCGCACGACACGACGTCGCACCAGGCGCTGGTTGCCACGGGGACGATCCGCGTCGCGCTGGACGAGGGAGTGAACGGTGCCACCGACGCGCTCGACGCGTTGGTGAACCACGAGTGCACCGACATCACGCTGAAGCCCGCCCGGTTCGGATTCATTGCATGCGTCGACGTACTGAACCGCGCAGCCGAACACGGCGCCGGCGCGTGGATCGGTGGCATGTTCGACACCGGGGTCGCCCGCTGGGCCAACGTCCGACTCGCCGCGCACCCTGCCGTCACTCTGGCATCGGACATCGGATCCTCAGCGCGGTACTGGGCCACCGACCTGACCGAGCCCGTCGTGGCCGATGCGGGCCTGGTGACGGTGCCGGGAATGCGCAGTCCGGGCCTCTCCGGCGTTCCCCTCGACGCCTGAGTGTGAGTAGGTTGATTCCATGTCGCATCAGTTCCTGTCAGAAGAGTGGATGGCCGCCGCACGCGCGATTCGCGAGAAGTACAAGGACGAGGCGCCGATGATCACGTTCAGCATCAAGATCAACCAGGTGGTCACCGACGTTCCCTTCGGCGACGGAACAGTGAAGAGTTTCATGGACACGAGCTCGGGCGAGATGGTGATGGACCTCGGCGAGCTGTCCGACCCCGATGCAACCGTCACCACCGACTACGCAACCGCGAAGGCGATTTTTGTTCACCAGGATCAAGCGGCGGGAATGCAGGCGTTCATGTCGGGCAAGATCAAGGTGGTCGGTGACATGATGAAGGTGATGGGAATGCAAACCGCGATACCGCAGACCGACATCACCAAGGTCGTCGCCGAGGAAATCAAGAGCATCACCGCCGAGTGATTCAACGGCGCAGGGGTTTCACCTGCAGCGCGGCAAGCAATCCCAGGAACGCCGCAAACGCACCGACCCACAGGGCGTACCCGTAGCTTTCGACCACTCCCCGCGACAGCGTCGATTCGTGGACCATGGTCATCACCGTCGTGCCGGTGACCGCACCGAGCTGCGACATCAACTGCTGGAACGCCGCGGCCGTGCCGATGTCTTCGGAGTCCACCGCACTCGACAACAGACCCGTCAGCGCGGGGCCGGCAACGCCCAGCCCGACGCCCGTGAGTGCCAGGCCGACGATGATCACGAGGTCGGAGGAACCGACGCCGACCGAACTGAGGACGAACATCGAGATGATGGTGGACGCTGCACCAATGACACCGCTCGAGCGCTCGCCGATGCGCAGCGTGATGATGCTTGCCACGGCCGCAACGACCGAGAACGTGAGTGGTCGCGCGATGATCAACCAGCCGATGTGCGACGTCGAGTAGTTCAGGCCCTTCTCCAGGAGTTGCGGAACCGCGAAGAAGCCACCCATGTACGCGAAGTTGATGAGCGCCTGACTGAGCACCGGATACACCACGTTGCGGGTGCGCAACCAGCGCATGGGCAACAACGGTGCGGCGGCGGTTCGTTCGACTCGGAAGAAAAACCACAGACCCGACACCCCCACGACGAGGAGTGCCAGCACCGGCGCACTTCCCCATCCCCAGGAGTGTCCACGGTTGATGGCGAGAAGCAACGACGTGGCGCCGACTCCGAGCACGGCCGAACCGCGAAGGTCGAACTTCACGTTCGCCTGACGGTCGGTTTCGGGCAACAGGCGCCATGCGGCGAGTGCTGCAATCGCCAGCAGCGGCGCCTGCACGATGAAGATGACCCGCCAGCCGACCGACTCCACGATGGGGGCACCGATCACGACACCAAGGACGGGCGCGCCGGCGGTGGTGAAGCTCCAGTAGCCGAGTGGTCGCACGCGCTCTTCGGGTTCGAACATCCTGTTGATGAACGCCATCGCGGCCGGTCCGGTGGCCGAACCTGCGGTGGCCGACAGCGTGCGGAACAAGATCATCGTCGTCGCGTTCCAGGCCACGGCGGTGAGTGACGCAAAGATCGCGGCCCCGACCAGGCCGAGCAGAAAGAGGCGCTTGTGCCCCCAGAGGTCACCCGCCTTGCCGAACGCCGGTCCGACGACACCGAAGGCGAGCATCGGGCCGGTGAGCGCCCAGTTGATGGTGGATGTCTCGGAGTTCAGGTCGGTTGCGACGGTGTCGAGCGAAACGACGAGGATGGTGATCGTCGCGCTGACGGCAAAGAGCCCCGACAAAACGACGATGAGCGTCGCCCACGCACGATTGAGTCCGATGCGCTTGGCAACGTTGCGAACGAGACGCTTGCCACGAACGACCTGCCACGGCAGGACGCCGACTTCATCGACGCCGGGCGCGTCGCTCATGCACCGTAGAACTCGAGGTCGATGGTGGCGCCCATCGCGACCTCGTCACCGCTCTTCACTTCGACTCCCGCAATGAACATCTTCTTCAGACGGTGCGTGGCGGCCTTGCCCGTGACGTTGCCGATGACGAAGCCCGCCTCGGTGAGACGTTTTTCGACGGTCGCCTTGTACTCCATCTGCACGTACGGGATGGTGGTGAGTTCTTTGCCCTTCGAAACCCAGTAGCTGACACTGCCTCCGCGCGGCACGCTCTCGCCAGCTTTGGGAACCTGACCGCCAACCTTGCCGGGGTCGGCGTCACCGATGTCGTCTGCGAGTTTCGTGACCGTGAGGCCCAGTTCGACGATCTTCGCCTCGGCCTCGGCCGGGTCGAGACCGATGAGGCTGGGCACGACGCGGGGTGCCGGCCCGTCGGAGACCGTGAGGGTGATGGTGGTGCCCTTCACCACCTGGTCGCCGACTGACGCGGACGGTTGTTCAGCCACCGCCCATTTCAGGACCGTGCCGGCGGGGCTGTTTTCGTCGTTGATTGTCGCCGAAACGACCACCAAACCCAGTTCCTCGATACGGCGCGTGGCTTCCTCGATGCTCTTGCCGCTGAAGTCCTCGAGGGTCGAGAAGGTGGGGCCCTGGGAAACGACGATGGTCAGCGATTTGCCCTCTTGCAGCATGCGACCGTCGCTTGGATCGGTGGAGATGATCTGGCCGGTTTCGACGACGTCGCTTCGACCTTCCTGGACGACGACTTTCCAATCGAAGTTCACGATGAGGTTCTCGGCTTCACCCTGTGTGAGACCGACGAGCACCGGAACCTGATAGCTGTCCTTCTTCAAGAGGAAGTAGCCCGCGACCGCGCCGCCAACCACCGCGAGCGCGGCGATGACCGCAACGATCTTGCGCCCGCGCAGACGCGACACGCGTGCTGCAGCGATTTCACCCGTGGGGTCGTCGATCTGTCCGGACTGCGCACCGCCCGCATCCTTCTCTTTGTCGATTGCCGTGTGTGAAGGTCGCGCGATCTCTCCCGTGGGATCACCCGCATCGCCGTGATCGATGACGTTGACCGGCGGCATGGGGATGAGCAACTCGTCGACGCCAACGACGTCGATCGGCGTCGGTGGCGGAACGCGCTTGGCAATTGCGACCAACGCTTCGCCGAACTCGCGTGCAGAGAACCGACTCTCGACGTCGGGACGCGCCGCGCGTTCGAGAACGCTCGCGAGCGCACCGAGGTCGGCGTTCACGGGCAACAACTTGTCGACACGGTTCGACAGTGCGACGGTCACCGAATCGGCATTGAACGGCACTTCACCCGTGACCGCCTCGACGAGAGCCAGGGCGAGGGAGTAGACGTCGGACCCGGCGCTCGAGTCGGCGCCCTGCCCCACCTCGGGGGCGGCGTAGCGAGCCCGCTCGATGTCGGCTTCCCCAATGTTTTCAGGGGTCAGCGTGTCGAGACCGCCCAGACGGGCACGGCGGTTGGCGTCGAAGACGATGTTGGCAGGGCGGATGTCGCCGTGAACCCAGCCGGCGCCGTGGACGGCGTTGAGCGCCCGGCAAATGTCGAGGCCCACGACCAGCGCCTGCGAGGGCGTGAGTCGGCGGCCGCGGTCGAGCATCTCGCGGAGGCTTCCGCCGGGAAGCTGACCAAGGACCGTGTAGATGCACCGCACACCGTTGAGGTCGGTGTCACCCCAGTCGGAGATCGGAGCGAGCGCAGGATGCCGCGTCGACAAGACGAGTTGAAGATGGTGTTGGATGGCGCGACGCGCGTCACCCGCGGTGCGACGATTCAAGGACCGCGCATCGACGAGGTCGTTCAGTGGCGCGAGACGAACGCGCACGGCAACGTTGGTGCGAATGTCGAGAGCATCGAACATTCCACGCGGTTCGTCACTCGCACCGAGACCGAGCCGCGTCGTGAGGCGGTAGCGGCCGGCAAGCACGTAGCCGATCAGGTCGCGCTGCGTATCCATAGGGGCAGAAAGAAACTAGTCGCCAGTGGGGCATTTTCCGCTCACACCCGTCAGAATGAGACCGTGAAATTGCGGAAAAAACTGAACAAGCCGGCACTTTTTGCCAGCTTTGGTGTTTCCGTGGGCCTCGTCCTCATCGTTCTCGGACTCAATTCCGCCACCACGGGGCGCGACGCGCTCAACCTTCCCGACCAGATCGAGAACATGTCACCGGCGAACAACGAGAAAGTTTTGCGACAGTCAGAGATACGAATCGACTTCGTCGAGGGTTACGAAGGTGCGCTCGTCGTCAACGGTGTCGAGATTCCAACGACACGCCTCGACGAACTGCAGGTCAGTGGTCGACAACCGAAACCCGGCGAACAAGTCGACCTTCCACCGACCGCCATCTACGACCCCGGCAACTTCACGCTCACGTTTTTGCCACAGGAAGGCGCGCCGGTCGAGCGACTCGAACAGGGCAAGCACACCGCGCGTGTGTTCTTCTGGAAGATCACCGAGACACGCGACAAGGCCCAGTCGTACACCTGGGAATTCACCGTCGACTGATGTCGCATCCCGGCTGCCGGAATTGCGGTTGTCAGGCGGGAAGTTCACCGGTTTCGAGAAGGGTGCGGAACCCCGTCTCGTCGAGGACCGGAACCCCCAAAGCCTCGGCTTTTGTGAGTTTCGAGGCCCCGGGTTCAGCGCCGACGACGACCGCAAAGGTCTTGGCCGACACGCTGCCCGGGCTCTTGCCGCCGCGCTGCTTGATGGCCGCCTCGGCCTCGTCACGCGAGAAGCCTTCGAGGGTGCCGGTGACGACGACGGCCTTGCCGACGAGTACTTGTGGCAGCGTCGTGCGTTCGACGTTGCCGAAGTCGACACCTGCATCACGAAGTTTGTCGACGAGACGTTTGTTCGCCGGCTTGTCGAACCAGGAATGAATAGATGCTGCGATGACACCACCGACTCCGTCGATCGAGGCAAGGTCGTCGACCGACGCGCACGCGATGGCATCGAGCGTGCCGAATGCAAACGACAACGATTCAGAAGCTGCAGGACCGAGATGCTTGATGCCGAGTGCAGTGAGCAACTTCGGCAATGGTCGATGACGCGAGGCATCGATGCCGGCGAGAAGTTTCTGCGCACTGATCTTTCCGAAGCCTTCGATCTGCAGCAGTTGTTCCTCGGTGAGCGAGTAGATGTCGCCCGCGTCGTCGACGAATCCGGCATCGGACAACGCGAACACGGTTCGTTCGCCGAGTCCTTCGATGTCCATTCCTCCGCGTGATGCGAAGTAGATGATGCGCTGGTCGCGTTGGTATGGACACGACGGTTCGATGCAACGCGTGTCGGCTTCACCTTCGACCTGGACGAGTTCGGTGGACAGTGGACACGGACAGGTGTCGGGAAAGGTCCATGGCTTGCAGTTCTTCGGTCGCTTGGCGAGCATCGGGCCGACGACCTCGGGGATGACGTCGCCGGCCTTGCGCACGACGACGGTGTCGCCCGGACGGACGTCCTTGGCGGCCACCTGGGCGCGGTTGTGCAGGGTTGCCATGCCGACGGTCGACCCGCCCACGAAAACGGGCTCGAGCACGGCAAACGGGGTGACCCGGCCCGTGCGACCGACCGAAATCTGGATGTCACGGAGGAGGGTGGTGCGCTCTTCGGGCGGGAATTTGAAGGCAATGGCCCAGCGGGGGGCCCGACTGGTGAAGCCCAGCAATTCCCGCTGCGACAACGAGTCGACTTTCACGACGGCGCCGTCGATTTCGTAGCCAAGGGTGTCGCGACTGTCGCGCCAGCGGTGGCAGAACTCGATCACCTCGGCAAAGGCATCGACACACACGATCGCCGGGTTGACCGGAAAGCCGAGCGAAGCCAGATAGTCGAGCGTGTCCTTGTGCGAGTCGAACTGGGGTACGCCACGCGTGTCGCCGACCTGGTACGCCCAGAACGACAACTCGCGTTGCGCAGTGACGGCGGGGTTCTTCTGGCGCAGCGAACCTGCTCCGGCATTGCGCGGGTTCGCGGGAACGGGTTCGGGTTTGCGGCCCGCGGCAACACGCTCGGCGTTTTCCGACTCTTTCGCGGCGCGCAGTTTTTCGAACGCCGCGATGGGCATGTACACCTCGCCGCGCACTTCGAGCACGGCGGGAACTTCGCCCTTTTTCACGATGAGCTTCTTCGGCACCGCGGCGATGGTGGCGATGTTGCCGGTGACGTCTTCACCCACGCGACCGTCGCCCCGCGTTGCAGCTTGCACCAGCTCACCGTTCTCGTAGCGGATGCTGATGGCGAGGCCGTCGATCTTCAACTCACAGACGTAACGTGCAGACGCACCGTCGAGACCCTTGGCGACGCGTTCACCCCACGCGCGAAGTTCGTCTTCGTCCATCGCGTTGTCGAGGCTGGTCATCGGCATGGCGTGGGTGACGGGCGCAAACGTGGTGACGACCGCAACGCCCACGGTCTGGGTGGGAGATTCGCCGCTGAACAGGTCGGGGTTGTCGGCCTCGAGGCCGGCGAGTTCGCGAACGAGATCGTCGTAGTCGGCGTCGCTGATTTCCGGAGCATCGTGGCCGAAGTAGGCCTGGTTGTGGTGCGCGATCAGGTCGCGGAGCTCGGCAATGCGCGCCGCAGCGGGGGCGCCCTGCGCGGATTTCTTCTTCTTCGACGCCACGGCTTTCACCGTACCAATCGGGTAGAACATTGACGGAAATGAGTACGACCCCCGACACACACAACGCCCCCGTTTGGATCGTGCGCGTCGCATGGGTTCTTCTCGCCGTCGTGCCCGGTCCTCTCGGTGACGCAGTCGCCGACTCGGGCCGCACGGCACAGGTGGTGTTCACCTCGACGGCGTGGGTGCTGTGGGCCGTCGGTGTCGTCGCGGTCGCCTGGCTGTCGCCCGTGTCCCTGACCGCAATCCGCAGCATCGCACCGGCCGTTGTGATTGGTCTCGTCGTGGCGACGCTTGCGCGGCCGAATCCGGCGGATGCGGCCGTCGCGTGGCCCCTCGTCTCGGTCGCACTTGCCGTCGTTGCCGCGTTTGCGGCGTTCCTCCCCGACTACGCGGCCGCACACGTACAGGCCTCTGCCTACGGTGCCGAACGCCGTCTTCCCCTGCGCATTCCGGTTCCCCACGTCGCGCCGATGGCATTGGTGTGGGTGTCGACAACCGGCGCCGTCGGCGGCTTTGTCTTCGCACTCGCGGGCGAAGTGTGGTGGCTGGCCGCGCCGACCGGCGTGGTGGCAGCGGGTCTCATGTGGCTAGCCGCAACCAGACTCCACCGCTTCGCACGTCGCTGGCTCGTTGTCGTTCCGGCCGGAGTCGTGGTGCACGATCATGTGCTGCTGGCCGAAACCTTCATGGTGAAGGCACACACGGTGACATCGGTGCGCGTCGTCGACTCACCCGGCGAGGCTCTCGATCTCTCGGGCGTCGCACGCGGCGCGCTGATTGTCGTGTCGTTGCGCGAGGCCGAGAACCTGGCGCTCAGTCCGTACCTCGCGAAAATGCTCGGCACGCTCGATGCCGTGCACGTGCGCGGTTATGCCGTGGCACCCACGCTGACGGGCCAGGCGCTGGCCGCGCTGACCAAGCCACCGGCAACCACGTAGCTGTCGGTGTCGTCGAAGAGCACCGCGCTCTGACCGGGGGCGATGCGACGGTGGGGTTCGTCGAGTGTCACCTGCACGCGGTCGGCGTCGACCACCTCGACACTGCACGGCAGTGACTTTCCGTGCGCACTGCACTGCACGCGGTATCGACCTGCTTCGGGCGCACCGCCCGCCCACACCATGTCGTGGAGAGCGAGTCCGGTTCGCTGCAGGTCGGCCTCGGTGCCGACGATGACGGTGTGCGAGTCGGCATCGACGTCGACGACGAATCGTTTGGCTTCGGTCTTGTAGAGACCGATTCCCCGACGCTGGCCGATGGTGACGAGCTCGACCGCGTCGACCTTGCCAACCTCGTGCCCGTCGGTGTCGACGACCCGACCCGCATGGAACGGGATGCGATGGCCGAGGAAGGTTTCCCGTCCCCCGGTGGTTGAAATGAAGCACACGTCCTGGCTGTCGGGTTTGGTCGCCGTGCGAAGGCCGAGCTCGGCGGCGACGCAACGAACTTCGGTCTTGGTCATGTGTCCGACGGGAAAGAGAGTGCGCTCGAGTTCGCGGCCCGTCAACATGTGGACGACGTAGGACTGGTCCTTTGCGGCGTCACCACCCCGGTGCACGCGCATCTCGCCCTGCGCGTTGCGCACCAGACGTGCGTGGTGACCGGTGACCACCGCATCGAAGCCCAGCGCGTCGGCGCGCTCGGTGAGACGGGAAAACTTGAGGCTGCGGTTGCATTCGATGCAGGGGTTCGGGGTGACGCCCGTGGCGTGCGACTGAACGTAGGGATCGACCACCTTTTCCTGGAAGTCCTCGGTGAAGTTGAAGACGAGATGGTCGATGCCCAGCTGTTGGGCGACGCGCCGTGCGTCGTCGACATCGGACACCGAACAACAACCCGTGTCGCTTTCGCCACCCCACAGCCGCATGGTGACTCCGACGACGTGGTGACCCTCGCGCTGCATCAATGCAGCAGCGACCGACGAGTCGACACCACCCGACATCGCAACGAGAACCTTCATACGGAGAAGTCTAAGGACGCAGAGCTAGGCGCGGGCGTGGGCGCGCAGCCGCGCAACGGCGGTACCGATGATGTCCACTGCCGCATGGATGTCGCTGCGCGTGGTGGTGTGACCGAGGCTGAGCCGCAGCGCCCCGCGGGCCAATTCGCGGGGAACCCCCATCGCTGCCAAGACGTGCGACGGCTCCATTGCCCCGCTGGCACAGGCCGAAGCCGCCGAGGCGCACAAGCCGGCCTCGTCGAGCAGGTACAGGAGTGCCTCGTTTTCGATTCCCTCGATGCACACGTGGACGATCCCGGCGACGCTGTTGTCGGCGGAAATCGTCGGAGAGACACCGCCGATTGCAGTCAGACCGGCGACGAGTTCGACGCGCAGCGCGCCGATGCGTTCGACCTCGCGGGTTCGTTCCGCTGCCGTGGCCACCAGTGCCGCCGCGGTGGCGACGATGCCCGCGACGTTGTGGGTGCCGCTACGGCGGTCGCGTTCTTGTCCCCCGCCGAAGATGAGCGGTTCGATGTCGACTCCGTCACGCTGGAACATGACACCGCAGCCCTTTGGTCCTCCGAACTTGTGCGACGACAACGTGAGGAGGTCGACGACCTTCGTGATGGGGGCAAGGTCGAGCCAACACGCGGCCTGTACGGCGTCGGTGTGAAGCACGGCTCTTGGCGCACTGCGTCGCACGACGCGCGAGACGTCGTCGATCGGGGTGACGTTGCCCACTTCGTTGTTGACGGCCATCACCGACACGACGGGTACGACATCGGCAGCCGCAAACCGTGTCAGTTCGAGACCGAGTTGCTCGGCATCGATGCAGCCGGTGGCATCGGTACCGACGACCGCGCCGCGAACGTGCCCGACACAATGCAGCACGGCGTGGTGTTCGGCGGCGCTGCACACCGCCCGCGCTGCCAGGCCTTTCGATTCGAGACGGCGCACCGCTCCGAGAACCGCCGTGTTGTCTCCTTCGGTACCGCCGCCGTTGAAGACGACCTCGCCCGGCTTGCATCCGAGAACGCCCGCCACGGCATCGCGCGCCTCGTCGATTGCGCGCCGCGCCTCGCGGGCAAACCGGTGCGATCCGGAGGGATTCGCGTACACGTCAGAGAGGAACGGCTGCATCGCAGTGACGGCTTCGGCCCGCATTGGCGTGGTGGCGGCGTGATCGAGATAGATCAGCTCACGATCGATCACACCGCCGGACATACGGGCAATCTACCGTTGCGACAATGAATGAGGAGTCGCAGACGTACGGTGCGGCGTTTGCCGACGTCTACGACGACTGGTACGCAAACGTGACGAACGTCGACGACACCGTCGAGACACTCGTTCGCCTCGCCGGTGGGGGCAGCCTGCTCGAACTCGGTGTCGGCACCGGACGCATCGCGGTACCGCTGGCCGCGCGCCTGTCGGGTCGTGCGCGCGTCACGGGCATCGACGAGTCTCCCGAGATGCTCGCCATGTGGCGCACGAAGCTCGCCACGCACGCCGACGCAGCAACACGCAGCGAGGTGGTTCTCGGCGACATGGCGGGCCCCCTGCCGAACGGTCCGTACACGGTCGTCTTTTGTACCTTCAACACCTTCTTCAATCTCCCCACCCACGACGCGCAACGTGAATGCCTGCGCAACGCCGTATCCGTTCTCGCCCCGGGTGGCGCGATCGTTCTCGAGTTCGCGGTCTTTCCCGACGACGACCGCGCGGTCGCCGGTCAGTTCGTCGACGAACGCCTGCGCCCCGATGGAACAATCGTCGTCAGCACGAGCACCATCGACCCGGGTGAACACACGGCCTCCGGACGGTTCACGGACGCCGCAGGGAACCAGCGCCCGTGGGTGATCCGCTACGTGACACCGCGGATGCTCGCCGGGATGGCACACGACGTCGGATTGGTGGTGACCGATCAATGGGAGGACTTCGGTCGTCGGCCTTTTCTCGCGGCAAGTGCACGGCAGGTGTGCGTTTTGCGCCGTAGGCTGAAGCGCAGATGAGCCAGTTGCGACTGAACCCCCTGACCGGCCGGTGGGTGACCCTCGTTGCCGATCGTGCCAAGCGACCGACCGACTTTGCGCCGCGTCTCGCCCAGGTCGAAGCCGACCCCAGCAAGCCCTGCCCCTTCTGCCCGGGCAACGAAGAGGCGACACCTCCGGCACTCGAACAGATCGACAGCGAAGGCAAGTGGACTCTGCGCGTCGTACCGAACCTGTACCCCGCCTTCGAAGGCGACGGCAACCTGACCGTGCGCAATCTCGGTCCCGTTCACACCATGGCCGATGCAAGTGGCATCCACGAGGTCTTCGTCATCACTCCCGACCACACCGCCGGCGTCGGCACCTTCACCGACAAGGTCATTCGCGACGTCATGACCGCGCTGCGCCGCCGCTTCGAGGAACATGCACGCACTCCCAACGTTCGTTACACGCAGGCGTTCATCAACCACGGCCGCGAAGCCGGCGCCTCGCTCTCGCATCCGCACGGTCAGATCCTCGGGCTCCCGTTCGTGCCGGGTGAAATTCTGGAAGAAGAGCGCGCCTTCGAACGCTTCAAGGGCGGTTGCATCCTGTGCGCAACCATCGATGCCGAACGCGTCGACAACAAGCGCGTCGTTCTCGAATCCGAACACGTCGTGGCGGTCACGCCCTACTGGAGCGGAAGCCCGTACGAGCTCCTCATCATTCCGCAGTCGCACGATGCGCATCTCACCGACTCGACCGACGACGTCCTGACCGCGATCGGCATCGCCATCCGCGATTCCATCCGCATGCTCACCAACACACTCGGTGACGTCGCGTACAACCTGGTCTTCCACACCGCCCCGTCGCACCACTCGGGCAACTTCCACTGGCACGTGCACCTGTGGCCCAAACTCACCACCACGGCCGGATTCGAAAAGGGCACGGGCGTGCTCATCAACATCGTGCCTCCCGAGGATGCCGCCTTCGAACTTCTCAGCGCGAACAGCCGCTGATGTCGCGCATCACTGTTTCAATCGACCTGCCGGCGTCGCCCGCGCGCGTCTGGGAAGTGGTCGAACCCGTCGAGCGGCACGTCGACTGGATGGCCGATGCCGTGGCGATTCGTTTCGAGACCGAACAAACCCGCGGTGTCGGAACCAAGTTTCTCTGCGACACCAAGGTCGGGCCCATCAAGTTGGTCGACCACATGGAGATCACCGAATGGGAACCGGGTGCCGTCATGGGCGTGCGCCACACGGGCCTCGTCACGGGCACCGGCCGCTTCACCATCACGCCCGCGGGCGACGGATCGTCGAGCACGTTCACATGGAGCGAAGAACTCCGCTTTCCGTGGTGGCTCGGTGGTCGACTGGGGGAAATCATCGGCGGCAACATCGTCATGAAGGCGATTTGGCGCCGCAACCTCAGGAAACTGCGCGGACTATTCCTGTAGCTGCGCACGCCAGAACGATCACCAACCACAGCGGTACGCGCTTCCACACGGCTACCACCGCAACGGCCACTCCGATGGCGCGTGCGTCGATCTGCAGGTCGTGACCAGCCGTGAACGTGTCCTTCACGATGAGGGCCGACAGCACCGCGGCAGGAATCAACGCGATGACGTTGCGCACCCGTGCCGGAAAGTCGCGCACGCCGACGCCGACGAGCCCCGCCGACTTGAGCGCGTACGCGCCGACCGACAAGACGATGATGACCGTCCAGGTCATGCGGGACCTCCCGTCGACACGACGCTTCCTGCTTCGGGCGTCGGACGCAGACCGACCAGAGCAACGAGGGCCGCGACGATGATGCCCGCACCGACGGGGACGAACGGCGTGACGGCGAGACACACGAGTGCCCCTGCACAACCGACACGGCGCGCGCGCGGCGAGGTGACGAGCGGCGCGAGCATTCCGACAAAGGCCGCGGCGAATGCCACGTCGAGGCCGTACTTCCGGGTGTCGATGTTGCTTCCCGCAACCGCACCGAGGAGCGTCGCGAGATTCCAGAACACGTAGATACTGGCGGCAGTGACCCAGTAGGCGCGGCGGCGACGTTGCGGCGTGCTTTGGGCAAGGGTCATGCCCGTCGTTTCGTCGATCGTGAACTGCGACGCGAACAGCCGGTACGGCAACGACCCCGTCAGGGACGGCGCGACTGCCACGCCGTACACGGCATTGCGTGAGGCAAGGATGAGGGCGCCCACGACGGCGCTGACCGCGCTACCACCGGCCGCCAGCACGCTGACTGCAGAGAACTGCGAGGCCCCCGTGAAGACGAAGAGCGACATCGCCATCGCCTTCGGCACGCTGCCGCCCGCGTCGATGCACATGACCCCGAACGACAACCCGAAGGCGAAGACGGCGAATCCCAGACCGAGTGCCGGCCCGATGATTCCCGCCCAGTCGTCAGTTGCCTTCGAAGGCGGCTTTGCCCGGCCCATTTTCGAGGAAGCTCTTCACACCGCGCTGGCTGTCGTTGGTTTTGAACACTTCGACGAAGAGATCCTTCTCCCCCGCGAGGCCACCCGCCAGCGGCATGTTCAGACCGGTGTCCACCGCCTGCTTGATGAGAGCAGAGGCGACCGTCGCACCTGCCGCGATTTCGGCGGCGAGCGCGAAGGCGCGCTCGTGCAGCGCTTCGGGTTCAACGACTTCGTCGAGCAAGCCGATGCGCAACGCCTCGTCCGACTTCACCTGGCGACCGGTCACCATGATCTCCTTCGCGCGACTTGCACCGACGAGACGCGGCAAGCGTTGTGTGCCGCCACCACCAGGGATGATGCCGAGAAGAATCTCGGGCTGGCCGAGCACGGCCTTCGTGCTTCCGATGCGGTAGTCGCACGCCAGCGCGAGCTCGCAACCACCGCCGAGTGCGTACCCACTGATGGCAGCGATGACGAATGCAGGAATCGCGGCGACCTTGTCGAACGCACGGTGAATCGTGTCGGCAACGCGCTTTGCCTCGACCGGTCCGCCGAACTCGGAGATGTCGGCTCCGGCGGCGAAGATTCGCTCGCCACCGGTGATGACCACCGCGCCGGGACGGGTGGCATGCAGTTCGTGGGCGATTTCCTGGAGATCATCGAGGACACCCTTGGAGAGTGCGTTCACCTTCGGGTTGTTCAGCGTGATCAACGCGACGCGGTCGTCGCGCATGTCGAGATTGACAAGGCCGTTGCTCATGGGGCGACGGTAGCCGACGAGCTCAGGCGCCGACGGGGCGCAGCATTTCGTCGGCGGCGCTCCACGGGTCGGTGACGTGGCGCAAGACCTCGGACTGAAGTTCGTCCCAGCGGTCACCGGTGCAGATTTCGCGTGCCTTCGCCTCGAGACGCCGGGCGACGATTTCGCGCAGTTCTTCGCGCATGCGGAACGCGCGGCGCTCGGTCAACTGACCCGATTCTTCGGCGTGTGCACGGTGGGCAAGGACGGCATCCCACAGGTCGGACACGCCCTGGCCCGTCGAGCCGACGGTCGCCACGATCGGGGGTCGCCACGCATCGTGCGAGAGATCGGAGAGGTCGAGCATCTGCTCGATGTCGCGCCGGGTTTCTTCGACGCCCTTACGGTCGGCCTTGTTGATGACGAAGACGTCGGCGATTTCCATGAGACCGGCTTTGTTGGCCTGGACCGAGTCGCCCCAGCCCGGATTCAAGACGACAACCGTGGTGTCGGCTTTGCCCGCAATTTCCACCTCGACCTGGCCGACCCCGACCGTTTCGACGAGCACCCAGCGTCGACCGACGGCATCGAGCAGACGAATCGCTTCGGGGGTGGCGAGCGAGAGACCACCGAGGTGGCCACGCGTCGCCATCGACCGGATGAAGACGCCCGGGTCGGTGGCGTGGTCTTGCATGCGGACGCGATCGCCGAGGATTGCCCCGCCGGTGAACGGCGACGACGGGTCGATTGCGACGACGGCGACTTCGATTTCGAGCGAGCGCAGATGGCCGATGACGGCACTGGTCAGGGTGCTTTTCCCCGCGCCGGGCGCACCCGTCAGACCGACCGTGTAGGCGCTGCCCGACTTCGGGTAGCTGAGGCGGCCCACGGTGCGGGCGTCGTCGCCGCCGCGTTCGATGAGCGACAAGAGCCGTGCAAGCGACGCGCGATCACCCGCGGTTGCGGCTTCGAAGAGTTCTTTCGGGTCCCTGCTGCGTGCGGCCATCAGTCGACCGCCACCACTTCGGTGACGCCGTCGACGCGGTCACGCATGATGCGTTCGATTCCCGCCTTCAGTGTCTGCGTGGACGCGGGACACGTGCCGCAGGCTCCGATGAGCGTGACGGACACGATGCCGGTTTCTTCGTTCACGTCGCGCAGGACGATGTCGCCGCCGTCGGCGTGCAACGCAGGGCGAATGACCTCGATGGTCTCTTCCACCTGCTGGCGCATGCGGCCGGTTTGGGGGGCGCTCACGGTCTCCGACACGGGTGAAATTCAACCAGAAAGTCGGCCGAATTGTTGCCTTCAGGGCGGTGATGTCACAGTGATTGTCGACATGTTGCCGACTCCGCTTCTCGCCCGAGTACCGGCCTGGGCCGTGCTCGCACACCAGGGCGGCTGGGACGAGATTCTGTGGGTCATGATCCCCATCGTCGTGATGGTCGGATTGTTGCGGGTTGCAGCGCGGCGCGTTCGAAATAATGCCGACGCGGCTTCAGACGCGCGCGATGTCGGCGCCGAGTAGCGCCAGCCGTCCGACGAGATCGTCGTAGCCGCGGTCGATGTGGTGTACATCGCTGACGAAGGTTTCACCTTCAGCGACGAGACCTGCAACGACGAGGGCGGCGCCCGCGCGGATATCGGGAGCCCGAACGGGTGCACCCGACAGGCGCGGCACACCGCGGACGATCGCGTGGTGGCCGTCGGTGCGGATGTTCGCACCGAGACGTCGCAGTTCGTCGACGTACCTGAAGCGACCCGGGTAGAGATTCTCGGTGACGATGCCGACACCATCGCCAACCGATAGCAACGCGACGACGAGCGGCTTGTAGTCGGTTGCCACACCGGGGAACGGCAACGTGACAACGTCGATCGACTTCAGCTTCTCGGCGCCGACGACCAACACCCCGTTGTGCTGCGGCTCGACCGAGATGCCCATGTCGGCGAACCGGCGCAACAACATCTCCATGTGTTCGGGCACTGCATGGCGCACCAATACTTCACCACCCGTGATGGCTGCGGCGGCGATGTACGTGGCGGCCTGCACACGGTCGGGAACGACGGCGTGTGCCGCGGGCCGCAGCGAATCGCGTTCGACCCCGTGAACGCTGATGGTTGTCGAGCCGATTCCTTCGATCGAGGCGCCCATCGCGACGAGCATGCGACAGAGGTCGACGATTTCGGGCTCACGCGCCGCGTTGTCGATGGTGGTTGTTCCCTTGGCGAACACCGCCGCGGTGAGGAGGTTTTCGGTGGCGCCGACACTCGGGAAATCGAGGGTGATGTCGGTGCCGTGCAAACGATCCGCGAAGGCGTGGACGTCTCCGTGTCTGATGGTGAATTCGGCACCCATCTGCATCAGGCCGTTCAGGTGCATGTCGATCGGGCGCGACCCGAAGTCGTCGCCTCCCGGCAGGGCGATGCGCACTTCTCCGAAGCGGCCGAGTAGCGGACCAAGGACGTTGATGCTGGCGCGGATCCGTTCGACCAGTTCGTAGGGGGCGACGAGGCTGAGATTGCCCGGGTTCGTCACGTCGAGGCGACCCGAGGACGTGTCGTGTGTGATCCGCAGCCCGATTGCGGAGAGAAGGTCGGACATCGTCGACACGTCGTCGATGTCGGGGACGTTCGTCAGCGTGAAGTCGCCGTCGGCCATCAGGCACGCGGCCATCAACTTGAGCACCGAGTTCTTCGCACCGGGCACGTCGACGGTGCCGGTGAGTCGGTTCCCGGGTCGCACCCGAATACGCGGCGAAGTCACCGTGTCAGTATGCTCCCGCCGGTATGGGCCGCCCCGACATTCGCACGGATCGCGGCCGTCGAATTCGCGTCACGACACGCGAAATCGGCCCAAATGACGCTGATTTTTCTTCGATTCTCGAACCACACAGCGACATCGTCGTCGAGTCGGTCGGTTCGACTTCCGCCGACACGACGACATTTGCTCAGCACAATGGTCCGTTCACCACGTACGAACGCGTCGTCACCCGCCGCACCGACGGCGCGGCGCACGAAACAACCACCTGGTCGGTCGACATCCCCTGGTTCTGGTGGATGTTTACACCACTCATCTCGCGTCACTTCGCACGTCATGAACGCCGCGCCAAGTCGACGTGGTGGGCACCACCACAGGAGCTGAACCAACGCGAGGTACTGGTTCTTTCTCTTCTTGCTGCCGCATCGATGGCCAGTGCCTTCATCAACACACTGTTCACACAAACGGTCACCTACGCCGCTGAAGCCTTCAACGTGGGCGAGCAAGGTCAGGGCGTGGCCGCCGCCATCGTCCGCTTCGGCATCGTCGTTGCGATTCCCATCGCCGTTCTCGGTGACCGCATCGGACGGCGGCGGATCATCGTGTCGCTCGCATGGATCGCTCCGGTGATCGCGGCACTCGGTGCCCTCGCCCCGAGTTTTTGGCTGCTCACCGCCAACCAAACGATTGCGCGACCGCTCGGCCTGGCACTCGACGTTGCGCTCCTCGTCGTCGCGGTGGAAGAGATGCCGAAGAACGCCCGTGCGTACGGGCTCAGCATTCTTGCCCTTGCCAGCGGACTCGGGGCCGGCATCGCGGTTATTGCACTTCCGCTCGCCGATGCGGGCGAAAACGGCTGGCGCATCATCTATGTGGTGTCGCTGATCTGGCTGGTGGTTGCTGCCCGCTTGACGCGCAGGTTGTCGGAAACGACACGCTTCACCCGCCACCGCTCGGCAGGTTCTCACGAGGGTTCTCGGTGTGGAATTACCCGAAAAACGGGTAATTCCACACCGAGAACCCTCAACGTGCAGGGAGTGATTCTGCTCGTCGCGTTCCTCGGCAACGTCTTTCTCGCGACTGCGTCGATCTTCCAGAACCGCTACCTGAAAGACGTCCGCGGCTACTCGGCCGTTCTCGTCGCGGCCTTCACCCTTCTCACCACCACACCCTCGGCGCTCGGTCTCGTCTTCGGCGGTCGCCTCGCCGACGTCTACGGCCGACGCGTCGTCGCCGCCACGTGCATTCCCGTCGGCGCGCTTCTCATCGCGATGTCCTTCGTCTTCGACGGACCATTGATGTGGGTGTGCGCGGTCACGGGTGGTGTGTTCGCCGCAACCGCATACCCGGCCATGGCCGTGTACCGCGGAGAGCTGTCCCCCACCGCCAAACGTCAGACGAGTTCGTTTCTCGTCACCGTCTCGGCCCTCCTGGGCGGAAGCGCGGGCCTGATCGTCGGCGGAACGCTGATCGACCACCACTGGTCGTACGGAACCGTGATGTTGACGTTCTCGTCGGTGTCACTGGTGATCGCGGCCCTTGTGTGGTTCTTCTACCCCGAGACCGCGCACCGCGAACTCGAGGAACTGAATCCGCAAGACGCTCCCTAGAGCGACGCCATCCATTCACCCACCGCGTCGGCGATCAATACGTCGCTTCCCTTCAGGTCGTGGTGGCCGCGTTCAATGAAGTGAAACGTCACATCGCCTTTCACCCGACGCGCAAAGCGGCGCAATTCGGCGGGCGACCCGAATGGATCGTCCGTACCGTGCACGAACAGCGTGGACGCCGCGATATTCGACAGGTGTTCGACGCGCAGGGTTTCCGGCTTGGCCGGCGGATGCAACGGATACGAGATCAATACCAATCCCTTCACCGCAAGCCCATCGGCAACCGCCATCGAGCACATACGACCGCCCATCGACCGGCCACCGATGACGAGTGACGACGTACGACACGAATTCAGCGCGGCGAACTCCTTCACCTCGCGCACCACGCAATCGACGAGAACCGGGGCACGGTCGGGTGCCTTGCGACCGGCCCGCCGGTAGGGAAAGTCGACGCGCGCGACCGGCAGCGGGGAGAGTCGCTCTTCCAACGCAACGAGTGACGCGTGGTTACGATCGCTCCCGGCGCCCGGGAACAGCACGAGACCTTTCGCCCTCATGCGCAACTCACAGTTTCGTGAGCACCCGGCGCGCCTCGGCCAGGTCGGCAATCTCACGGCTCGCACGATCCTCCGCGCCACCGTGGTCGGGATGCACCGAACGGAGCCTGTCTCGGAAACGCTGCGTGATCTCGCGCTTCGATGGCTTGATGGTGCCCGCGGGGAAACCCAGCACTTCGAGCGCCCAGGCGCGGGGGTCGGCGAGCGCCGAAACCGAATTCGTGGCATTGCCGACGAGGTACGAGATGAACGATGCACCGATCGGCCCGCGCCACGACATCGACTTCACGAGCACCGGGCCGAGCGCGCGTCGGGTGACGGGTTCCAGACGTTCGAGTGCGTATATGGCGCCGAGCACCTGCTGCAGAGGATTGCCGTGCGTGCCGAAGACGAACTCGGCGGAGTCGTCTTCACCCATCAGGCGATGAACACTGCGCGAGAGTCCGTGACGGTCGACCTGGAAACGGTGACGAAGCCGCGGTTGTACGACCCGATCACCGCGTTGCACCTCGAGGATGAGGCGTTGAATGTCGGGATGGAGCTCGTCGTCGACTTCGTAGAGATGGCGGGCGATGACCGCACCGAGCAGCACTCCCCCGAAACCGGGCGACGGATCGGCGGGCAGAACCAGGTGGCCGAGCGCCACACGACGAGTGGGCGTGATGGGCCGCGAGTGCCAAATCTCGAGTTCTGCGAGGAGCATCTCGCGCGACGCTAGTGGCGAATCAGACGTGCGGCCTCAGCGTGACGAACAATCGTTGTGCGATTTCCATCGCACCGATCTCGTCGGGGATTTCCCCGCCGGCGAGGGCGTCGGCCAACTGATCGGCGAGTTCCACAGCCTGGCGCCACACGGGCACGGGCACACCGAAGGGCGTGCCACCGTCTTCCACATCGTCGAGAACCCGGACCAACAAGGCAAGGCCGTCGGCGTCGAGTGGATCGCGTTGCAACCGTTCGGAGGCGAGGAACATCTGCGTCAGCGTTTCGCCCGACACGTCCGAATCCGCCACCGACACGGTGCCACGACCCGAACCGGAAGAGTCGACGATGGTGACGTCGCCTGCCTCGACCGCATCGAGTAGTTCATCGACCGTGTCTTCGAAGTCGGTGAGTGTCACGAGAAGAGCGCCCTCCCACTTGAAGGGGATGTCCGATGCGACCAGCAGTTCGCTCAGCCGCGCACGCTCGTTGTCGGCCCATTCATCGAGTTCGTATTCCGTGATGTCGTCGTCATCGGCTTCGTCGATGGCGGCAGACAATCCGCCCGTTGAACCCGCGGCTCCGTCGACACCGAACTCCTGCTCGAGTCGATCGAGAAGCACGTCGGCGACTTCCTCGAGCTCGGCCGGCACGACGACCTCGTTGCCCACCCAGGCGTGCGGTATCTCGGCTTCGGCGAACACTTCGGCAACCGCCGCACGTTGATCGAGATTCCATGCACCAAGGTCGTAGTGAACGCTCTCTGCATCGGGGTCGAGAGGGTTCCAGTCGGACATGAACGAGAACGCTACAAGGTCTGCAGGAACTCACCAATCAATGCGTACTCACGCTCTTGGTTGGCACGCAGACGAAAACCGTGCCCCTCGCCCTTGAACACGTGCAACGCAACATCTCCGCCCCTCCGGCGCAATTGATCGGCGATGAGGACGCTGTGATCGAGCGGAACGGCTTCGTCGTGGTCGCCGTGCATTAACAGCACTTTTACCTGCGAGAGTTTGTCGAGCTTCGAGAGGGGCGAACGACGGTGATACAACCCCGTGTTCGCTGCGGAGTCCCCGACGAGAATGGCGATCGAGTGCTGTTCGTAGTGCCACGAACGTTCGGTCGCATCGGCAAGGTCGACCACCGGATACAGCGCGACGACCCCCGCGAAAAGATCGGGGCGTTCGCCCGCAGCGTTCAGTGACGCAAACCCCCCGGCCGACCCCCCGATGACGACGGTGCGAGATGGCACGCCCCATCCCTGAGCGTGCGCGTGTTCGGCGACGGTGATCACGTCGGCCGTGTCGAATTCCCCCCAGTGGCCATTCAGCGCCTGCTGGAATGCCCTGCCGTGACCGGTCGTGCCACGGTGGTCGACCACCAGCACACGGCACCCACGACCCACCCAGTGCGCGATGCGCGGCATGAACGTGACCTGCCATTGATCGGTCGGCCCACCATGCACCCACACAAAAAGCTGGCGCGCCTCCGATGCGTCGTTCGGCTCGTAGAGACGGAACGGGATTCCGTCGATGGCGCCGGTCGTGGGTTCCACCAAGTCGCAGGCGCTCCACGGTCCGTCGTCACAGGGCATTTCAGACGTCGCCAGTACACGACGTTCGAACGACACCGGGTCAAAGAACACCACCTGGGTCGGCGTAACCGCACCGCTGCGCAGCGCGACAATTCCGTGCGGCGTCCACGACACCGCACCATGCACCGCGCGCGCCAGTGTGGTGACGGCGCCCGATGTTCGGTCGACAACCCCAAGATCACCAAAGCCCGCCAAGTTCCGGGCAACGAGGTATCGGGTGCCGTCGGGCGACCAGCACCACGATCGTGACCCACCGCCCCACTGCGCGCCCGCACAGTCGCAAGGTTCGCCGGACAGAGGAAGCGGCTCCACCATGCCGCCGTCGAGAACACCGGGCCGCAGCCGACCCGTCGCGTCGTTCATCACACCCAGTTCATCGGCGACGGATACCGCGACTTGCTGCAGTGACACGCCGGGCAACGCGGCAATGCGACGCGCGCGGAAGTCGGGGGCCGTTGCGCACCAAATTTCGGCCTCGTCCCACGGCATGTGGGGCGGCGACCACGACTGCCAGTACACGGTGTCGCCGTGCCACACGGGGTCGAGCGAGAACGCATGTTGGTGGACGACCTTGCGCGTGACCCCCGTGGCTCGCTCGACCACCACAACCGACGTCAGCGAATCGACCGCCGCAACGAATCGTGCGTCGTCGGACAGCGCCACACCGTGGAGTGCGCCGAACGCGCCCTCGTGGTGGGTATCGACGCGACAGGTCTCTACAGCCGTTGCGTCGGCCATCAACGATGCCTGCCACAACCCGCCGTCTTTGGCCGCGTAGACGATGCCCGTCCCGTCGGGCAGCCACCGGAAACAGCCACCACTCATTCCCCGCCCGAGTGCGGGGGCCGGTGACAGCGGCCACGAACGCTCGGATCCGTCCCCCAACTCGACGATGCGCAGAGTCCCGACACCGTCGTGGGCCGCACCGAAGGCGACTCTGGCGCCCGTGGGGTCGAGTCGCGGCTCGCTGAGTTCACGCTGGGAAAGACAGCGCGCAACGGTGGGGCCCGGCATTTCGTCGAGGGTATCGGCGGCGACCGCGGCCGGAACTACGGTGGTTTCATGCCCGACAGCCAAGTCCAGAAACCCGACCGCAACCTTGCCCTCGAACTGGTTCGCGTCACCGAATCGGCCGCGCTCGCTGCATCCCGCTGGGTCGGCCGCGGCGACAAGAACGGTGCCGACGGTGCAGCGGTCGAGGCGATGCGTACCGTGCTCGCAACGGTGCCAATGGACGGTCTCGTCGTCATCGGCGAGGGCGAGAAGGACGATGCGCCGATGCTCTTCAACGGTGAAGCAGTCGGTGACGGCAGCAACACGAAGACCGACGTCGCTGTCGATCCGATCGACGGCACCACCCTCACCTCGTTGGGTCTGGGCAATGCCATTTCGGTGATCGCGGTCTCCGAACGCGACACCATGTTCGATCCGGGTCCGTGCATGTATATGGAGAAAATCGCCGTTGGCCCCGATGCGGCCGGGTCGATCGACATCACCGCAAGTCCCACGCAGAACCTGCGCTGGATTGCCCGCGCAAAGAACGAATCCGTGCGCGACCTCACCGTCATGATCCTCGATCGCGATCGCCACAAGGACCTGATCGAAGAAGTACGCAGCACCGGTGCACGCATCAAGCTCATCAAGGACGGCGATATCTTCGGCGCCATCGCCACCGCGTGGCACGAGGCAGGCGTCGACGTCCTGTTCGGCATCGGTGGCACGCCCGAGGGCGTCGTCTCCGCTGCTGCACTGAAGTGCATGGGTGGCGAAATCCAGGGTCGCCTGTGGCCGCGCAACGAAGCCGAGCGCAATGCCGCCGTCGCCGCGGGTTACGACCTCAGCAAGGTGCTCACCACCGACGACCTCGTGCGCGGAGACAACTGCTTCTTCGCCGCCACCGGGGTCACCGACGGCGAACTGTTGCGTGGCGTGCGATTCGATTCACGCGGTGCCCACACACAGAGCCTCGTCATGCGCTCGCTCTCGGGCACCGTTCGTCTCATCGACGCCCACCACCGCCTCGACAAACTTGGCACGTATGCATCAGTGAACTACGGCTAGTAGTTCACGCAATAGACAAAGTGAACTACGGCTAGTAGTGCAGTGATGACACCCTTTGCGCTTTCTATTCCTCGCAGAGTTTTTCGACCATGTACCGGAATGCAAGTTGAGTTCGGTTTCGCAGACCCGACCGAAAGAGCATTGCGCTGATTCGATTCCGCACAACTTGATACGAGTAGTGCACCACCTCCGCAATTTCCCTGTCGGCGTACCCCGCTGCAATCAATCCGGCGATCTGGAAGTCCACCGAGTCGCTGTAGATGATTGGTCTAGCCCGGAACGAATACGGAATATCAACGTTGGCAGAGAGGTGGGATGAGCACGCTCTGTCGTTCACATCGATTGCTGCACGGAGGGACTCGTTGAGACTGTCGTTCGAGTTTCGGCAATCGACAACATCATCGAAGCCAAAACTGAGAACTCGATGTACGTAGGCGGAGTCGACGTTGTCGGCGAGCAACACCAACTTCGGCCAGCGCGAGTCGCCGTAAAGGTTTTCTAGAGTGCGAAGCAACCGGAACCAGTGGATCAGCGGGATTCGGCTGAACAACGCGACCGATGGCGGTAGGTCACGAAAGGCCTTGGCAACCTCGTCGCTTTTCGTCCCCGCAAAGACCAACCTCCCACTTTCACTCCTCGACACGCACGACGCAACGAGGGCACGGTGTTGCGCGACGGCCGAGACACACAACACGATCGACTCTGCGCGGAATCTCATCTCAACGAGTCTTCGACAAGATCCGGTGTTTCACCGTACTGACCGTGACAGGGTTGAACGTGCGTCTGGTCACAACACAGGCTCGCGGCTTGGTGATTGGACAAGAACGACTGCCCCCCCCCGATCCGATGAGTGAACCGGGCGGTCGGTCGAGGGTGTCGTCAAGCGGCCTTGGGCGACCACGGCCCTGTGACGAAAGGAACGACACCTTCATGCACCAATTCCAAGTAAAGAAACGCGAGGTGGGTGCGATTCTTTGCGCCTGAATACATGAGGATGCGGCTCACGCGATTCCGCACGGTCTGGTGCGAAAGAAATACGGCGTCTGCGATCTCGCGATCGGTGTACCCCGCCGCGATCATTTGGACGATGCTGCGATCAACTTCGTCGACAATGGGCAGGGTTCGTTCGGGTGCAACCATCGAAGTGTCCCGCAGATCAGTCGACCCTTCGCCGGCAACAAACCGGAACCACGCCGATCGTGCCTCTTCGATTGCCGGGGCGATTCCGCTCGAAAAGCTGACGATTGCGTCGATTCCATTGATGTTCGCCCGGCGCCTCACCGAGCAGTCTTCCCCTTGATGCAAAACGAGGATCATCGTTCTGGAAGAGTCGACCATCGCCTGTCTCAAGCGCTGTGCGGATTCGATGAACGACGACCCCATGGCCAAGGCCTCAACGGGCGCGCTGGCGAGGAAGGTTTCGGCCTCGACAACGGTCCCCGCAACGAACAATTCGTTGTCATCCACCATCGCGGGACCGAGAGTTCGAGCAAGATCGCGGACGTATGCCTGGCGGAAGAGGAACACGACGGTCGCCACGGAATTGTTCTAACCCAGAAGCCACGACAGCGATGCTGAACATTTGTCACAAGTTCATGTTGTCCTTGGAACGCGAAATCCTCTTCGCCAGAACGCCCTAGACGATCTTGCCCGCAATGCGACGCACGACGAGGCGCGGCGTCAGCTTTGCGAGCACGGGCAGGGACGCGTATTGCCAGCCGGGCACCACGATTGCACGGTTCTTTGCGACTCCATCGAGACCCGCGCGAGCCACTTTGTCGGCGTTCAGCCAGAGGATGCGTGGCGTGCGCGTGAAACGATCGGCCCCGCCCGACACCGCTTGAAACTCGGTGGCGACGAAGCCGGGACACAGCGCGCTCACTTTCACACCAAACGTTCGGTTTTCTTCGTGCACGGCCTCGGTGAAACTGGTGACGAAGCTCTTCGTTGCGGCGTAGACGGCCATGTTCGGACTCGCCTGGAAACTTGCGACACTCGACACGTTCAGAACGTGACCGCCGCCGCGAGCACGAAAGGCGTTCACGGCACCGTGGGTGAGGGCAACGAGCGCCTTCACGTTCAGGTCGATTTGTCCGGTGGCGCGTTCGACCTCGGTCTCGTGGAACGGACCACTGGTGCCGAAGCCCGCGTTGTTGACGATCAGATCGACGGGGTCGGTGTCGGCCGCGATGCGTGCGGCCACGGCCGCGATGCCGTCATCGGACTGCAGGTCGGCCTCGAGAACCTCGAAGCCCGGGTAACGGGTCGCAAGGTCGCGGAGACGGTCGCCCCGCCGCGCGACAACGACGCACGGAACGCCAGCATCACCGAGGATTCGTGCGAATTGTTCACCGATACCAGCAGAGGCGCCAGTGACGAGTGCCCGGCGGAACGGGTACCCGGCCATGTGGATGTGTCCTAGTGGCCGACTGCGGTACCGGTGAGTCCACCGGTTGCTGCGAGTCGCGCATGGGCACGACGCAGGTCGGCTTCGACCTCGGCATCGTGCTCGCCGCGCATACGCTCTTCGGCACGCTCCTTGGCGCGACGCGCGCGATCGACGTCGATGTCGCTCGCCAGTTCGGCACCGTCGGAGAGGATTGTCACCGTGGTGCCCGACACCTCGACGAAACCACCGTGCACCGCTGCGTCGACGACCTTGCCGTCGGCCTGGTAGATGCGCGTGTGGTTTTCCACGAGGGCACCGAGGAACGAGACGTGTCCGGGGAGAAATGCGATCTCTCCCCCACCAAGGGTGCGGGTGATGACCTGTGAGGCCTCACCCGAGTACACGACGCGCTCGGGCGAGACCACTTCGACACGAAAGCCGGTGGTCTCGGATGACATCAGGCGTTCTCCTGCAGGGCCTTGGCCTTGGCGAGCACCTGCTCGACACCACCGACGTTCAAGAAGGCCTGCTCGGGCACTTCGTCGAGTTCACCGTTGATCAGGGCCTCGAAGCTCTCGACCGTTTCGGCGACCGGCACGTATTCGCCGGAGACACCGGTGAACACTTCGGCGACGTAGAAGGGCTGCGAGAGGAAGCGCTGCACCTTGCGCGCACGCGCGACGGTGAGGCGGTCTTCTTCCGACAGTTCGTCGAGACCGAGAATGGCGATGATGTCCTGCAGTTCCTTGTAGCGCTGCAGAATTTCCTGAACGCGGCGGGCCACCAGATAGTGACGGTCGCCGACGGTTTCGGGCGTGAGGATCGTCGAGGTCGACGCCAGCGGGTCGACCGCCGGGTAGATGCCGAGCGAGGCGATCTGACGCGAGAGTTCGGTCGTTGCATCGAGGAAGGTGAACGTGGTGAACGGCGCCGGGTCGGTGTAGTCGTCGGCGGGCACGTACACGGCCTGCAGCGATGTGATCGAACGACCACGGGTCGAGGTGATGCGCTCTTGCAACTGGCCCATTTCGTCGGCGAGCGTGGGCTGGTAACCCACGGCCGACGGCATACGCCCGAGCAGGGTCGACACTTCCGAACCCGCCTGCACGAAGCGGAAGATGTTGTCGACGAAGAGCAGCACGTCCTGGTTCTGGACGTCACGGAAATACTCGGCCATCGTGAGGGCCGACAGCGCGACGCGCAGGCGCACGCCCGGTGGTTCGTCCATCTGGCCGAAGACCAAGGCGGCCTTTTCGAACACGCCCGACTCTTCCATTTCGAGACGCAGGTCGGTTCCTTCGCGGGTGCGCTCACCGACGCCGGCGAACACCGACACACCACCGTGCTTCGATGCCACGCGGTTGATCATCTCGGTGATGAGAACGGTCTTGCCGACGCCTGCACCACCGAACAGACCGATCTTTCCACCGGCGAGGTACGGGGTGAGAAGGTCGATGACCTTGATGCCCGTTTCAAACATGCGCTTCGAGGGTTCGAGGGTGTCGAACGCCGGCGCTGAGCGGTGGATCTCCCAGCGCTCAATGTTCTCGAACTCCTTGGGGTCGGCGTCGAGCACGTCGCCCCACACGTTCCACACGTGTCCGAGCGTCTTCGATCCGACGGGCACCGAGATGCCACGGCCCGTGTTGCGCACGGGCGTGCCGCGCTTCAGGCCGTCGGTGGGCTTCATGCAGACCGCGCGCACGCGGCTGTTGCCCAGCTGTTGGGCCACCTCGGCGAGGATGATGTTCGGCTTGCCATCGACGTCGACGGTGAATTCGAGCGCCGTATTCAGCTCGGGCAGTGAGCCACGAGGGAACTCGACGTCGATCACCGGTCCGGCGATGGCGACGACGCGACCGTCTTTCTGGTCGGTGGGGTTGCTTGCTGTCATAGTCATGTCAGTTTCTCCTGCTCAGACTCGATCGCTGGTTACGAATGGGTTGTCACCGACAACGACGTCATCGTCGTCGCCGGATCCGAGGGCTTCGGCACCACCGACGATTTCCATGATTTCGGTGGTGATGGAGTCCTGACGTGCGCGGTTCATCACGCGCGTCAGGTTCTTGATGAGTTCTTCGGCGTTGTCAGTTGCCGACTTCATTGCTCGCTGGCGGAATGCGTGTTCCGACGCTGCGGCGTTGAGCAGCGCGGCGTACGTGCGGGCCTCGACGTAACGGGGCAGCAACGTGTCGAGAATGGCCGACGGATCGGGCTCATACTCGTAGTCGCCCGCCGCCCCCGGAGCCTCGTGTCCGTGGTCGCCGGCTTCGGCCTTGGCGATGTCGCCTCCCAGCGGAACGAGCGGGCGACGCACCACTTCCTGACGACCGGCCGAGACGAAACGGGTGTACACCAGCTCGACGCGGTCGACTTCGCCCGAGAGGAACAAGTCGACGACGAAGCGTCCGATTGCCACCGCATCGGTGATGGTGGGGTTGTCGGAAAAACCCGCGAAGGGCTGGCTGATGTTGTAACCGCGGAAACGGAGGTAGCCCTCGGCTTTGCGACCGACGGGAACGATCAGGTAGTTCTTGCCTGCAGCCACGTCCTTGCGAACTTCACCCTCGGTTGCGCGCAGCACGCCGGAGTTGTATCCGCCGCACAGTCCGCGGTCGGCGGTGATGGCCACGTAGCACGTGGTCTTCACGTCGCTGCGGCCC
>JAGWWV010000042.1 GCA_018970175.1 Acidobacteriota bacterium | reverse complement strand
AGTCGATGGAGGCCACCTATGAGTCGGTCCGCCAGCTGCAGCGCAGCGAGGACTTCATTGAGGGCCCGAAAGCATTCGCGGAAAAGCGACCCCCCAACTGGAAGGGTCGCTGAGAACCTTGTTCGTACACCGCATCATCTCGCTGGGTTAACCTGACCCTGGAGGCCACTGGCCACGGGGAGGTACCTGCGAAATGAAATCGGCCCGGACGAAGAAAAAGTTCATCGCCCTCGTGGCGGTCGTTGCCCTCGGTTTCGAGTCAACGCCCGCGTCGTCGGCCGACATCATCTGTGGCTTCTACTACGGCTTCCGGGTGTGCACCCCGATCCGCCGCACCGGCCCGGAGAAACCAACGACGCACCCGACGATGGTGGCGAAGGCCAAACCTGCAACTGTCAAGGTCGGCGAGTCGACCAGTCTCTGGATGGGACAAAAGAGGGGCCAGAACGGTTTTACTTCGGGTGAAGTGGTGCGGTTCTTCGACATCTACAAGGGCAAGACCAGCGAGATCATTGGCATTCGCGACGCCATCAAGGGCGGAATCGCGCGCTGGAGTCGCGAATATCTCTCGATGCCCGGTGTCGACCAGACCGGCATTCACCACCTGTGCGCCATGGGTGAGCGATCGGGGAAGATCGCCTGCGTGAAGATCAACGTCGTCTGGGGTTCGGGCGGCACCGCGGTCGACGACTCCTATAAGGGGGTCGCTGGCGACCAGTACAAGGGCGTCACAACCGACACCCCGTCGGCCACGACTGCACCCGCCGCGCCGGCCACGACCGCACCCGCCGTACCTGCCACAACTCCGACGACCGCGGCTCCGACGACGACCCGCGCGACCAGCCCCGCCACCACGAGTGCACCGTTCTCGGCACCGTCGAGCGGTGGTGGAGGAAGTTTCGCTCCGCCCGTCGCGGGTTGACGTCGCTCGAACAGCCCGAAAAAATCGGCGTTTTCGGCACGGGTATCACCCACTTTCGTATCCCGATCTAATAGTTTCGGAGCCATGAAGAAGCGTGACCTCATCCAAGCAGTAGCCATCCACGCCGACGTCGATAACAAGACGGCGGCCAAAGTTGTCGAAGGAACGATCGACGTCATCCTCGCGAATGTCGCGAAGGGTGAAATCGTGAATATCTCCGGCTTCGCCAAGTTCGCCAAGATCAAGCGGCCTGCCCGCATCGCTCGCAACCCAGCGACCGGTGAGCAGATCAAGGTCAAGGCCAAGACCGTTGCCAAGATCACCGCTCTCAAGGGCTTCAAGGACATCGCTCTCGGCGTTGCACCTGCACCCAAGCTGAACACGGTGCGCAAGGCAGCTCCCGCTCCCGCCAAGAAGGCTGCAGCAAAGAAGCCGGCAGCCAAGAAGGCCGCGGCAAAGAAGCCTGCGAAGAAGGGCAAGCGCTAGTTCGCTCTCCTCTCTCTTCGTTTCGACGGAATCGGAACAAAAAAGAAGCCCGGCCGAAAGGCCGGGCTTCTTCGTTTTCCGGATTCGTCAGACGGGAATGCGAGCGAGAAGCCCCCGGTCGACAACCGCCGCAATCGCGCGTTCGAGTCCTGCGATGGCCATCTGACGGTCGCGTTCACTCGACGGCACGAAAGCGCCCGCGATCAACATGTTGAAATTCATCATGAACAACAGTGCGACGTCGTAGTCGTCGCGAATCTGGTCGATCGTGTAGCCCTTCACGCCGTGCTCGGCCATCTTCACTTGGTAGTACGCGAGGTATTCGTCTTCGATGGCGCGACGAACATCGACCTTCAAACTCGACGCCGCAAGCCACGCCAGGTCCTGCAGTGGGTTCGAAATCATCATGTTCTGCCAGTCGATCATGATGACGGGAAGCAGACCGGACCTGCCACCGCCGAACATCGCATTGTCCATCTTCACATCGCCGTGGATGAACGTCATCTTGCGATTGCCCATTTCCTTCATCAACTTCTTCAACCCGGCCACGTAGCGGGGCATCGCATCGAGAATCTCCTTCGGGAAACACTCGGGAAAGTTCTTGATCGACTGCTCCCACGTGCCGAAAAAACCGGGGGTGAAACCCTCGATGTACTCCTCCGAATCGATCGTCATCATGTGACCGAACTTCTCGCTCCAGTTGTCGTAGAAGCGGGCATGAAGCGGTGCAATCGCGTCGATGACCATCTTCACCTGCTCGAGAGTCACGCCCCTGACCTGGTCGCCGACGTCGTAACCAACGAGGTCCTCGATCACCACGGCGTTGCCACCCGTGACCGGGTCCATCTGGGCGAAGTAACACTTCGTCATCGGCATGGCGACCTCACGGGCCACCTCGTTGAAGAACAGCACTTCGCGTTCGTACATCTTCGTGTTGTTTGCGATCTGGCGGTTCTCGGCGTTCTTGTGCGCAAACTTGATGACGAGGGTCGCCGGGCCGGCAGTTGGCGCGCTGTAGGTGAGGAAGACTCGAACCACTTCCCCCAGCACACCGATCACCTCACCCACCGGTTTCACGGTGAAGGAAACCAGGTGCTCGCCCGCGGCAAGGTCACCCCCGCCCCGAATGAGACCTTCGAGCCATTCGACCGTCAAAAGTTCCGGTCGAACCGGAAACGCGGACTCCGCCATACCACTCCCCTCTATCGCGATGTAGGAAACCCATTCTTGCGCATTCGCTGCGGCGAATATTCCGCCGTCGCCCCACGTGATTCGCTGTCGAACGTCGAGTCAAAACGAAAGGAGCCCGGCCTATCGGCCGGGCTCCCTCCAACTTCGATGAACTTCAGTTGTCGAGTATCAGTTCTTCACCGTGGTGGGAGTTTGCATCTGACCGCCACCCATACCCGGCTGCATCGTGTTGCCACCCATACCGGGCTGCATCGTGTTGCCACCCATACCGGGCTGCATCGTGTTGCCACCCATACCGGGCTGGATCTGACCGCCACCCATTCCGGGTTGCATCGTGTTGCCACCGGGCTGCATCTGACCGCCACCCATGCCGGGTTGCGTTCCGGTACCACCGGCCGGAGTCGCGAACTTGTTGATCAGTTCGGTGCAACTGACGCCGCCGTAGGTCTTGCAGAACGTTTCGGCCTTGTCGCCGAACTTCTGCAACGCAGCCATCGGTCCAGCCTGAATCGCGGCGCGACAGTCGGCTTCGGCCATACCGATTGCGGCGCATGCAGCGGCAAGCTTCACCGGATCCAGACCCGGACCCTGTGGCATTGAGTTGCCGCTCATACCGGGCTGCATCTGACCGCCACCCATGCCTGGTTGCATTCCGGTCGGCTTCTGCATCTCTGTTGCGAACTTGAACTCCATCTCGCAGTCGCCTTCGGGGCGCTTGAGAAGGGTCGAGCACATCTTCACCCACTTGGTCTTCCCCAAGGTGATGAAGTCGGGGCCGCGACTGGGACGGAACATGAGCGCGCAGTCGATGCGGTCGAACACCTTCGTGCAGAAGTCGTCGAATCGCGTTGCGGGTTGTTGGATGTCCTGCATTGCGGACTTCATTTCGGGAGACGCACCCGATGCAACGGGTTCTTCGTCGTCCATCAATTCCGTCATGTCATCGGCCGCCATCTCGGTTCCGTAGAGGATGTCGAAGTCAGCCGAGATGTACTCGGGGTTCTTGCCGCTCCGCGCCGCAAAGACTCGGTACGTGTACCGACCATCGAGCCAGTACCCATCATCGTCGGTTGCGGGAACGTCGAGTTTGAGCGCGCCTTTCTTCGCAACCGCAGAATCAATCGTGTCCCAGTTGCCATTGGCGTTGAGCAACTGCAGGTTGAACTTTCGCGTTGACTTTCCGATCTTCATGTCGATGACACAGTCGTCATCGTCCATTCCTTCGATCATCTGTCCGTCGTCGCAACTGCCGGTGGCCACAACCGGCGGCTTGCCGAGGGCCGCATTCTTGGTGCGCACTGCGGATTCAGAACCGCCGCACGACGCCAAGACAAGGCCCGCGATGACCGCAAGTGTGACCAGTCCTTTACGTGCTTTCATGGTGATGTCTCCCTTGGTCCGGCACCGCTGGTTTGTACGGTGAATGACCTTCAATCGGAACATACCCCACTTCGTCGCAGTCGTTGCGTCGCCCCATCGGCGCAGGCTTTTTCGGGAGAAAATCCTCCAGTCGCTCAACTTCCTCAGCCCACCTGGTTCACCGTCAGGATCGTTCCTGGAATTGCCGGGCGGGCGGGTCCCGTCTGGGCATCGACCGACTGGATCAGCATTCGTCCGGTGGGACTCGTCGTCGACGCGACCATCAATTGCCAGTGGTCGCCGACCGTTGTTGCCTCGACGAAGAAGTTCCAAGCCACGACCGTGCGTGAGTTCGCGTCGGTTCCCACCACGGCAATGTCTGTGTTCGACCACGACACGTTGTTGCCGTTCTTTCTCAACCAAATGCTCACCCAGTCGGTCCCTGCATCGGTCTTTTCCAGTTGAATCGAAAATGCGATGTTGAACTTTCCCGTGACGGACATCGTGATTTCGCTTCCCGCAACGATCGATACCCCCGACGAAAAATCCGTCTGCCCAAGGGGCACCGGAGTCGCTTGACCAAGTGTCAACGGCACGTCGGTCGTGTCGTAGAACGACCCATACGCGCCAAAGCCCCCAGGATCGCCCTTTGCTCCGTTTGCTCCGGTTGCGCCCGTCGCACCCGTCTCGCCTTTCTCTCCTTGCGGACCGGGTGGTCCTGCGGGTCCCGTCTCGCCCGCGAGTCCCGCCGCACCTGCGATGCCCGAGTCGCCCGTGTCACCTTTCTCTCCCTGCATGCCCTGAATCCCTTGTAGACCCTGCAACCCTTGTATGCCTTGTAACCCTTGAATGCCTTGCAAGCCGGTCTCGCCTCGCGGACCGACTTCTCCCTGAAGTCCGCGCTCGCCTTGCGCGCCTGAGGCACCGGATTCGCCTCGAGGTCCAGACGCTCCGGTTGCTCCTTGTGGTCCCTCGCGGCCACTCGGCCCCCGCAATCCCCGTACACCGCGAGGTCCCGCCGAACCGACGCTGCCCTGTTTGCCTTGTTTGCCTTGTTTGCCCCGTGCGCCCTGTTGACCTGGCTCACCCTCTTGACCTGGCTCACCCTGTTTGCCTTGTTGACCCGGCTCGCCTTGTTCACCTTGTTGGCCCTTCTGACCCGGCTCGCCTTGTTTGCCCTGAGGGCCGGGGGGACCGGCAGGACCGCGAGCGCCGACTCCCGACACCTCGATGACATCGGGCGGCGCACCAAGGCGAATGACGGCGATCGTGCCGGCGGACGCGCTGACTCCGGTCGCGAGCAACAACGCAGCCAGAGAAAGACCACGCATCATCGGCGAGGATATGCAGCGTTCGCACTTTCGACGTGGCGAGCAGCAACAAAGTGACTTTCGTCAGGCGGGGACGTTCCCCAACGGCAACACCGTCTCGGACGCGATGTAGCGTCCAGAGGTACGAATGTTCTTGGGAGGGAAAATGTCGGCAGCGCTCAGGGGTCTCGAGGGCAAGTGTGTCCTCATCACAGGTGGTGGCAAAGGCCAAGGTGCAAGCCATGCGCGTGCCTTCGCGGCAGCCGGTTGCAACGTCGCGGTTCTCGACATCGACCACGACATCACGAACATCTATCCGTTGTCGACACGCGAGATGATCGCCGAGACCGTCAAGGAGATCGAGTCGTGCGGTCGTCAAGGTGTCGGCGTCACCGCCGACCTGCGTGACGAAGCACAGGTGAAGGCTGCCGTCGACGAGGTTCTCGAGCGCCTCGGCCGTATCGACATCGTCGTCAACAACGCCGGCATTGCTGCTCTTGACACGATCCACGACATGCGCTCCGACGTTCTGCATGCCGTCATCGACTCGAATCTGAAGGGTGCGATGTTCGTTGCGAAGTACACCGTCGCACCGATGATCGGCCGCTATCTGAACGGCGAAGAGTCCGGCAAAATCATCAATATCGCCTCGGCGGTCGTTGGTTCGGGTCACGCAATGCTCTCGCACTACGTGGCGTCGAAACACGGCATCGTTGGCCTCACCTCCGCGTGGGCGATGGAGCTGAGTGAATTCAACATCAACGTCAACGCAATCTGCCCCGGAACGATCGAACCGGCCCCCGGTCGCGGCTCGGGCATGGTGCAGGGTCTCTCGGGCGCCATGGACATGCCACCCCTCGAGGCGTACGAAACTTTCTCCTCGCAGGGCAACATGCCCGGATCGAAATGGCGCTGCACGATGCAGGACATCACCGACATGGTTCTGTTCCTCGCATCCGACAACGCCCGCGTCATCACCGGGGCGATCATCCCCGTCGATGGCGGCCAAATGGCGAAGTAGCGCAATTGTCTCGCACCGAGCACGGTGACGCAGACGCGACGACACGTCGGTAGTTTCCGCATGTGTTCGAATCCCCCCGCGTGCAACGAAGTCTTGCAATCGCCCATTTCGCGTCGACATGGTTCCTCGTCGGCTTGATCTGGACGATTCACTTCATCCATTACGCCCTCTTTCCGAAGGTCGGATCCACGGAATTCGTGGCCTACGAAAATGCACACGTCGACCGCATCGGCAGTCTGCTGTTGCTTCCCTGGTTGACCGAAGGCGTCACACTGCTCGCCCTTCTTGTTCTCGCATTCCTCGGCTCGCGAAGCGACCTGCGTGCACCGATGACTATCAATGCCGCCGCGATGGGCATCGTGCTGGCGATCAGTGGGTTTTGGTCGGCGCCGGCACACGGCGACCTCATGAAGGGATTCGACCAAGGTGTCTTCGACCGCCTGATGGTCGCCGACCTCGTGCGCACGTTCGCCTGGACGGTGTGCGGCATCACCGCAGTGTGGGTTCTTGCACGTCTGTGGTCGGCACCCGAACAACGAAAGGCACCGGCATGATTCTCGAACGTTGGGGCGCCACACCCGAAGAACATGCGTCGGCGGTGGTTGGCGACGATCTCTGCCCGAATGCACGCATTGTCGCCACGCGGTGCATCACGATCGCAGCACCGGCCGAGGATGTGTTCCCCTGGTTGCGCCAGATGGGTTTCGGTCGCGCCGGCTGGTACAGCTACGACTGGATCGACAACCTCGGACGCAAGAGCGCCACCAGCATCGAACAGCAATGGCAGACACTCGAAACGGGCGGGGTTCTTCCCGGCGGTCCCGCCGACTTCGACGCGGCAATCGTCGATCCACCGCGTGCTCTCGTCATGCGCCTCTCCCAGAAAGGTCGCGCGTCGAAGAAGGTGAACTTTGTGCTTGCGTACGAACTACGGGACTGCCCCGAGGGTACGCGTCTCGTCACGCGCATGCGCGCCCGAATCGACACTCTCGGCGGACCGATCATCGAGAAACTGATTCTCGCACCGGGTGACGGCATCATGCTGAGGCGTCAATTGCTCAACGTGGCCGAACGCGCTACCTCTCGCTAGCTCTCGCTGAATGTCAGCCCATGCGATCTACCCCGGCAAGCGTGCGTCGGACCACGAACTAGCGTGACGCTGTGACCCGACGCCGTCTTACCGTTGCAGATCTCGCAGCCCTGAAGGGCAAACGCCAGCTGACAATGCTGCGCATCTTCACCATCGACGAGGCTGCAGCGGCCGAGGCCGCAGGCATCGACCTCGCATCCGCTCCGCCCGAACTCGTCACTCATCCGCGCTATCGCGAGGTTGCACCTTCTCTCTTCACACTCACCGGCCGGTCGCATCTCGAGGCGGGATCTGCCGACGACCACCTGCGTTGGGCCGGCGACATGCTGCAGCAAGGCGCGGACTGCATCTACTGCTCGGGAAGCATGGATCGCGTCGAACATCTCGCCAAGGAATACATCCCCGTCGTCGGCCACGTCGGCCTCGTACCATCGCGCGCAGGCTGGACGGGCGGTTTCCGCGCAGTCGGCAAGACCGCCGATGACGCGATGCGCGTGTACCGCGAGTGCGTGGCGCTGGAGAGCGCCGGCGCCATCGCAGCGGAAATTGAGGTTGTCCCCGCGGAAGTCGCTAGCGACATCAGCGCGCGGCTCAAGCGGCTCTCGCTGTGGTCGATGGGTTCGGGAGCCGGCTGCGACGCGCAGTACCTGTTCGCCATGGACATCCTCGGCGACCCCACCAACCAAGAACTCTCGGGCATCGCTCACGTCCCCCGACATTCGAAGGTGTACCGCGACTTTGCCGCCGAACATGCACGGCTGCAACGCGAACGCATCGCCGCCTTCAGCGAATACCGGGCCGATGTCGAGTCGGGGGCGTTCCCCGAATCTCGACATCTCGTGCCGATTTCGCCGGACGAGTTGGCGGCTTTCCGCGCATCGCTTCCGCCGGCCTGAGAACCAGTCGTTCAGCCCGCATTGAGAAGCGCGTCAACGGCCCACGTATGCGAGCCAAAGCTCCTCTGACCAATGCGACCGAAGTTCGGCGGTCACGAAATCGCTGGTCCACTGCACCATTTCGAAGAACGGAAAGTCGACCGACATGACTTCGGTGAAGGCCATTCCGTCGAGGAGGAGCGCCACGTCGTCGATTCCGAGCTCAACCGGCTCTCCCTCGCGCAAACCGCTGAGACGCATCTGAAGACCCACCACGGCCTCGGCATCCCACCGCGACACCATGTTTCCTTCCATCAACTGGTCGGTCATGATGTTGAGGATTTCGAACAACGCCGACACGGCGTCGGGTTCGAAGACGATGTTGCGCGGCTCAATCATTTGGTTTCATCAGATTCTGCACTGACAAAAGCCTGATTCCGCATCATTACTGTCGATTGACACACGATCCACTACGTTTTGCATCGGAATCACTTGTCATGGCAACTCTGCGCGAACGCTGGACCCAGATCTTCACGTTTCTGTCGCGTGCCGTCACCGTTCTGCTCGGTGTCGGATTGCTATTGGCTCTCTTCAGTTCCGCACCCCAGAAGAAGATCACGCTCGAAGCCGGCACTGAAGGCGGCTTGTTCGATGTCATGGCGAAACAGTTGGCCGACGAACTGAGGCCCCACGGTATCGACGTCACGATCGTCAACCGTCCAGACTCCCTCAAAATCATCGATGACATCGTCGACCCGAAGAGCCCCGTTGAGGCCGGCTTTGTCGCCTCCGATGCTCCGTTGACGTACTACGACAAGGTCTCCCAGGTCGGAACGGTGATGATCGCGCCGGTCTATCTCGTGACGCACGTTGAATCGGAAGTACGCGACATCTCCGACTTCGCGAACCGGAGCATCTCGTTGTACCCGGTGGGTAGCGCCGCGTGGGCCGCGTGCGACTACATCCTCGAGAGCTATGACGTCGACATCATCGACGCGAATTCCCAGTACGGCAACGGCAAGACGATCGTCAAGAACATCGCCGAACGAGTCACCGACGTCGGCTGCTTCATCGACGTCCCATCGGGTGTGTCCAGCGAATACGCGGACACCATCCTGGCGGAGCTTGCAAACCCCAATCTCCGTTTCATTCCCATTCCGCAGGCCCAGGCACTGCAGGCGAGACGGGATTTCCTCCGGCCCCTCACGGTTCCGTCCGGTGCGTTCAACGTGTATCCCCCCCGCCCGGCAGCCGACGTACCGACAACCGGGGCAAGCATCACCTTCATCGCAAAGAATTCGCTGGCTCGCGAACTGGTTGTCATGATCGCCAATGCACTCTCACAGGACTACCGCGGATCGACTGTCGCCAACCAAGCCGGTGAACTTCCCGCAGTCAACTACATGAACCTTCCCGTCTTCGACAAGGCACGGGACGTGTATTCGGGTGGTCTTCCGTGGATGTACGAACGGTTCTCCTTCGGAACCGCTGCATTCATCGACAAGTTCATCAACGAGTACGGCATCGCCCTCACACTTCTTTTCTTGTTCCTCTCCACGGTGAGCGTTTTCGGCTTGCCACTCCCCTACGACTGGGTGGTCGGCAGCCGACCACGCCGCACCCGCATGATCATCGAATCAATCGAGCGACGCACCCAGCAGACGGGCCAAATCTCCCGGCGGGACCAACGCAAACTCGCGATGATCGAGAAGTGGCTCCAGAAGCAGTCCTTCGGAATCGACGGCCTGGAAGCGCAGTTGCGCGACGTCCGCAGCGGTCTCGCACCTCGGCAGGATTCGCAACACTGAACGGCGGGCGGAACAGCGCTTCAGCCCAGAATCTCGGACAGCCACCATCCGGCGTGTGCCACGGCGTCGGTTGCCTCGGGAATCATGCCGACGGCTGCCTGAAACACGTGCTGCATCTCGGGGAATACGTCGAGGCGTACCGACACCCCGGCGTGCGCTGCCTTGGCTGCAATGCGCGTCGAATCGTCGAGCAACGTCTCGTCACCACCAACCTGGATGTACAGCGGTGCGAGACCCGCGAGATCGGCGTGCAACGGGGCCGCCAAAGGATCGTCCACCGACGCACCCGCAAGAAACATCGACGCCATGAGCTGCAGCGCATGACGTTGGACCATCAAGTCGACTCCCGCCTTTGAATCCATCGACTCGCCCGTACCGACCAGGTCAACCCAGGGCGAAAACAACACCGCGCCGGCTGGCTGTGCAACGCCGTCACGCTTGGCCGCAAGCATCATCGCCAGGGCCAATCCACCACCGGCCGAGTCTCCAGCTACCGCGATTTTCCCCGGGGCAAACCCTTTCGTCTGCAACCACTTGAACGCCTTCAACGCGTCGTCGACTGCTGCAGGATGCGGATGCTCGGGCGCGAGCCGATAGTTCACGCTCAGCACGTTGCACCCGCTCCGTGCGGCGAGGTGCGAGGTCAACTTGCGATGCGACGTTGCGCTTTGCAGCACGTAGCCACCTCCGTGGAAGTACAACACCACGGCATCGGGTCGCGCACCCTCGGGGCGACACCACAGGGCCGACAGCCCATCAACGTCTTCTGGCTCGATCGATACACCGTCGGGCATCGTCCCGACCGTTTCCATTACCGCGTCGGCTCCCGCGCGCATGTCAGCAAGCGTGGGTGCTGCACCGGCAGCGCCGATTGCCGCTTCCTGATAAGCGCGCACCTGCGCGAGATACTCCTGTGCTTCCCTGCTTGCCACGATGCCCCCAATCCAGGGGCGACCCTACCCTTCTGTGACGAGAGCGAGTTCATGTCGCAATGCCAGCGCCCCCGGCAGGGATCGAACCTGCGACCTGCGGTTTAGGAAACCGTCGCTCTATCCACTGAGCTACGGAGGCGGGGATGGTGCGAACGCGGAAGAAGATCTACACCACGTTGAGCATCATCTGTCGAGAGGCTACCGACGAGGCGACAACGCTGGGTCGATTTGCAGGTCAGCGGGACTGAATAATGCTTCAGAGTGGTCTAGTGTCGGTTGTCGTGACTCTGGAAACTTTTCGTGTTCGCAACTGAGGTCTGCACGTTCCCGTCCACGGGTGGCTCCACCAGCCTGCTTCTCGCTGCCCTGATCGCAATCGCAACCGGCGTGTTGGTCACGTACGCCGTACGGGCGTCGGTGAACCGAGTTTCCTTATTTGCAGTGGTACCCATTCTCCTCGTTGGAGTGTCGGCTGTTGTTCCGGCATCGCCAACATGTGAGATAACTACGACAACGACAATCGTCGCAGCCCCGACCACGACAACAACCACAACACCAGCGACGACGACAACGGTCGCAGCAACAACCACCACTACGCCCGCGACGACAACCACGATTGCAACCGCAACTACGACAACGACGACGGTCGCTGCAGCAGCAGCAACCACCACCACGACTCTGACCCCGGTGCAAAAACAATCGCTGTGCACCACCGCGATCACCGGCTGGCTGCCATCGCAGACCGATTATCAAACACTGTCGCTGTCGAACTCGCCGACGCAGGTCGTCACGATTTTCGAACAGCGTGTGCAGGCACAATTGCCCGTCTGCGCCGGCGTGACGCTCGTACAAAACGGCACCGCCGCTCAGCCAAATGCAGGATCGATCTTCGGAGTCGGTTTCTCCTACGTGTCACTCGCTGGTGCATGCCTCGCTGCTCCGTGCGACGGCGGCAACGGCGGCACTCTGCTGGGTGATGGCGGCAACGGTTACCTCGGAGGCGACGGCGGCGATGCCGGCCTCATGGGCAACGGTGGCGCGGGCGGTGCAGGAGTAGCGGGAACGAATGGTGCAGCCGGCGCAACGGGTGCGGTCGGCGTGAATGGCGGCAACGGCGGCAACGGCGGCAACGGATCGTCGGGTACCACCGGCGGCAACGGCGGACGAGGGGGTTCGCTGTCGGGTAACGGCGGTGTCGGCGGCGCTGGCGGTGTGGGTGGCAATGGTGGTGCGGGCGGTACAGGTGGTACCGGTGTCAACCCGTCATCGCTGGCCGGCACCGGTGGTACCGGCGGCAACGGTGGTGCAGGCGGCAACGGTGGTGCAGGCGGCAGTGCTCCCGGCACTGGTTCAGCGGGAGCAACCGGCGCAGGTGGCGCGGGTGGCGCAGCAGGCTCGGGTGGCAACGGAGGGACCGGAGCAGCAGGAATCGTCAGCTCGACAACGGGCGGCACCGGTGGAACGGGCGGAACTCCCGGTCTGCCAGGTGCGGGTGGATCGGGTTCGACAACCGGAGCAACCGGAGCAGCCGGCAACGGCGGAACCGGCGGTTCTGGTGGCGCGGGGCTGGCGGGAACAGCAGGCACCATCGGAACGCTGACGGCTTTTGCGACTGCGGGTTCGGCCGGCGGTGCGGGTGGCACCGGTGGAGTCGGTGGCGCAGCGACAACCGGTCGTGGTGGCAACGGTGGCGCAGGCGGCAACGGTGGCAGCGGCGGCAACGGTGGAGCCGGGCTGAACGGCGTCGGCGCCAGCGGGGCTGCCGGTGGTACGGCAGGCGCCGGTGGCGCAGGTGGCAAAGGTGGCAACGCCACGACGGGAACTGCCGGCAACGGTGGTGTAGGGGGACCTGCGGGTAATGCCGGCGACGGCGGCGCGGGTGGGATCGCCGGCGCGGGTGGCAACGGCGGCGCAGGCGCAGTCGGTGGCAACGGCGGTGCGGGCGGCGACGCTGCTGCTGGTGGAACCAACGGCAACGGTGGTGCGGGAGGACCGGCGTCGTGGGGCGGAGCCGGCGGACATGGCGGCGCAGGAGACCCACTGACGGGTACGAGTCCGAACGGTGGCAACGGCGGAACCGGCGGTGCGGGCGCTGCAGCCAGCAGCGCCGGTGCGGCCGGGAGCGGCGGCGTGGGAGGTTCGGCGGGAGCCGCAGGACCTCACTCGAACGGCGGCAATGGCGGCAACGGCGGCGCCGGGTGGAGCGCATCGGCTGGCAACAACGCGACTTCGGGCGTCGACGCGACCGCGCCGAGTCTCAACGGAGGCACCGGTGGCAACGGTGGTGCAGGCGGTACAGCAACGAGCGGCATTGGTGGCGAGGGCGGCAACGGTGGTGCCGGTGGTGCCGGTGGTGCCGGTGGTGCCGGCTTTGCGCTCGGCATCAGACCGAACGGTGCTGCAGGAAGCAACGGCGGAGCCGGAGGAACTGGCGGTGCCGGTGGCGCGGCAACAACCGGTCGTGGCGGTGTTGGTGGCGACGGCGGCAACGGCGGCGCGGGTGGCAATGGCGGCCTAGCAGCCGGTGGTGGCAATGGCGGCTCAGGCGGCAACGCTGGCAACGGTGGGGATGCAGGGAACGGCGGCGCGTCGACAACAGGCACGGGCGGCAGGGGCGGCAACGGCGGCGACGCTGGATCTGCCGGCATGGCGGCAAACGCAGGCGCGGCATCGACCACCGGTGGAACCGGCGGCAACGGCGGCGCTGGCGCAAACGGCGGAGCAGGCGGTACAGGCGGAGCTTCGGCTGGTACCAACGGAAGCGGTGGCAATGGCGGCATGTCGAGCAGTGGTGCCGCTGGTGGCATCGGCGGCGTCGGCGGTGCGGGCAACGGTGGCGCAGGCGGAAACGGCGGCGCGGGTGGCACAACACGTGGTGCGGCCGGAGCTGCCGGTGCCGGCGCCGGCGCAGCAGGCACAGCCGGCACCATCGGTGCGGGCGCGAACGGTGGAGCCGGTGGCAACGGCGGAAACGGCACGAACTCGGGCGGCGCAGTCACAGGCGGCGCAGGTGGAAACGGTGGCGCCGGGACAATTGGCAACGGCGGAACTGGCGGTAACGGTGGTACCGCAACCACGAACGTCTCGGGCAATGCCACCGGTGGCGCAGGCGGTGCGGGTGGAAACGCAACAAGCGGTACGGGTGGCGCAGGTGGAAACGGCGGCGCAGCAACAGTGAACGGTGCCTCGTCAACCGCGGCCGGTGGTGCAGGCGGTGCGGGCGGAAATGTAACGAGTGGCACCGGTGGCGCAGGTGGCAACGGTGGTTCGGCGACCGCGAACGGTGCCGGGTCAACCGGAACGGGCGGTACCGGTGGTGCAGGCGGAACCGCTACAAGCGGTACGGGTGGCGCAGGTGGAAACGGCGGTTAAAACGTGACGTCGTTGCATTCCTATTGAGACTTGAACTCTGCGAGCGCTCAGAACGTACGAATTGAGTCCATAATCTCGGCTACTCGAAGCGAACTTGGTGCAGGGAAGATCTTGTTGCTCTCACCGCGAATGGCCGCGCTCACATCTTCCACCATCTGCGCGAATGCGTCGTCGGGGGCGAATTTTTCGACTGTGTCACCGATGATCAACGTTGCATCGCTCTTCCACAACGTGAAGGCCTCACCGTCGCCGGTGCGCATCGACGCCACGGTTCCGTTCACGGCGATTCGCTGTTGCGGAGCCATGTCGAACGAGCACAACGCATCGGCCCGGATCGATTTGTTCAAAACGACCTCTGCGGAAGTTGTGAGATCGATGCCGGTTGCACCCGTGACGGTGACGACGTTGTCGATCGAGAAGTCGACGCTCTCCTCCAACAGCATCAACCACAAGTGGGCCTGGTAGCAGCCGACATCGAGCAGTGCACCGCCCCCCATCTCGGGTTGTGATCGGTAGTTGCCGGTGAGGTCGCCTTGAAACGTGAATGCAGTGGAGATGGACGATGGTTCGCCGAGATCACCACGTCGAACCACTTCGGCCATGCGTCTCATGCGTGTTTGCCACCGTGTCCACACTGCTTCGACGAGCAAACGCTGATGACGCTCGGCCACGGCCTGCATCGCTCGAACTTCATCGGCATTGAGAGCCAGCGGCTTTTCACACAGCACGTGCTTGCCTGCTTCGAGAGCGGCGACGACCCACTCTTTGTGTTGCATGTTCGTGAGGCTGATGTACACCGCGTCGACGTTCGGGTCGTCGATCAAGGCGCGATACGACTGATGAACGACGACGGGCTCGAGTTCCGCCGAACGCTTGGCATCACGGCTGGCAACTGCGTGGAGGATTGCCCCGTTTGCCGCATGCACCGCGGGTCCCATCGCGCGACTGGCCACGTAGCCGGCGCCGATGAACCCCCACCGTACGGTCACGGCGTCGTGATGTCGGGTGTGACGGGACGTGCGTTCTTCAACGCCGACTGCTCGGCCGCCTCCATGATGGCCACGACGTTGCGTGACTGCAGGGCCCGCACCGACATCGGGGCCTTGTTTTTCAGGTGGTCGACGATCGAATGGTGGAACGAGAACGGCGCGACGTCATCGAGCGCGACGACGGATCGTGTGCCGTCGGCGCCGTGCAGGGTGAGAATCGCCGGCAAATCAGCGACCGCAGGTTCGGCGGCAGGGTTCCAGTCCCCCACGATTGCACCCTTGGTTCCCAAGACGTGGAACTTGGGCTTGCGTGCGGC
>JAGWWV010000106.1 GCA_018970175.1 Acidobacteriota bacterium | reverse complement strand
GCGCGGGTTTCGGCCCGCCTCGCCGCAATCGCAGAGTCCGCAACGTTGGCCGTCGACGCCAAGGCGAAGGCGCTGAAGGCCAAGGGTGAGAACGTCATCGGTTTCGGCGCGGGGGAACCCGACTTTCCGACCCCCGCACACATCGTCGAGGCTGCGGCAAAGGCCTGCCACGACGTGAAGAACCACCGCTACACGCCCGCCGCGGGCCTCCCCGAGCTGCGCGAGGCGATTGCGGTGAAGACCAAGCGCGACAGTGGATTCGAGTGCACGGCGAGTCAGGTGTTGGTCACCAACGGCGGCAAGCACGCTGTGTTCGTGGCATTTGCTGCGCTGTGCGACCCGGGTGACGAGGTCATTTGTCCCGCGCCGTACTGGACCACCTACCCGGAAGCCATCACGCTGGCCGGCGGCGTTCCCGTCGTCATCGACACCACCGAGGAAATGGGCTTCCGCGTGACCGTGGAACAGCTCGAGCGCGCAAAGACCCCGCGCACCAAGGTGCTCCTCTTTGTGTCGCCCGACAACCCCAGCGGTGCGGTGTACCCACCCGAGGAAATTGCCGCGATCGGCAAGTGGGCCGTCGACAACGGCATTTGGGTCATCACCGACGAGATCTACGAACACCTCACGTACGGCACGCATACCTTCGCGTCGATGCCGACGCTCGTGCCCGAAATGGCGAACCAGTGCGTCATCGTCAACGGTGTCGCCAAGACGTACGCGATGACCGGCTGGCGTGTCGGCTGGATGATCGGACCCGACGACGTGATGAAGGCCGCCATCAACTTCCAGTCGCATTCCACGTCGAACGTTTCGAACGTCGCACAGATCGCCGCACTCGCCGCGGTGAGCGGTGACCTCGAGGCAGTGAAGATGATGCGCACAGCTTTTGAACGCCGTGGCAAGACGATGCACAAGATGCTCACCGAGATTCCGGGCGTCACGTGTCTCGAACCCCAAGGCGCGTTCTACTGCTTCCCGCGTGTGCAGGGTCTGCTCGGCCGGTCGCTCTCCGGTCACGTCGCGCAGTCGAGTCTCGAACTCGCCGACCTCGTTCTCGAACACGCCAAGGTGGCCTTCGTGCCCGGAGAGGCATTCGGTGCACCGGGCTATGCGCGTTTTTCCTTTGCGCTGGGCGACGACGACATCGTCGAGGGCATCTCGCGCTTCGCTTCTCTGTGCGCCAACTAGAACCTGCTATGGTCGTCTCACCACGGCAATAGTCGTGGGACGTGAATAACAGCGAAGTCCGGTGAGAACCCGGCACTGTCCCGCAACGGTGGAGAATCTCTTCGAAGATTCCGAGTCCGGTCGCCTGCTTCACGTGCGCTTACCAGTCCTCGAAGGAAGGGCGGTCCGCTGAGCGGGAAAGCTCCCGCCCTCGACCCGGTCTTCTTTCTCCAGAAATCTTCGGAGGAAGAACATGTCATTCACAGTCCTGTCCCGTCGCCGATTCGTCGGCCTGCTTGCCGGAACCCTGCTGTTCGCGGCCTGCGGTTCCGATCCCGATACGGGCAAGCCCGCCACGACCGAGCCGGTGGTTGCGGAAACCACTGCACCCGCCGACACAACAGCACCGGCCGAGGGCGATACGGCGGGCAAAGAGTCGGTGGCCGAGCGCATCGTGTCGCTGTCGGCCACGGCCACCGAGATGCTGTATGCAATCGGCGCGCAAGACCAGATCGTCGCCGTCGACAACTTCAGCAACTACCCGCAGGAAGCCGCCGACTTCGCAACCAAGATCGACGCGTTCGAGCCGAGTGTCGAGGCGATTTCGGAACTCGATCCGACCGTCGTGTTGCTGACGTACGACCCGGGCGACCTGCAGGCGCAATTGGAGAAACTCGACATCCAGGTGTGGTTCGGCGCCGCTGCTGCGACGCTCGACGACACTTACAAGCAGATCACCGAACTCGGTGATCTCACGGGCAAGGCCGACGAAGCCACGGCCCTGGTCGACTCGATGAAGACGGAGATCGAAGAAACCATCACATCGATGGAACTTCCCGACGCACCGGTGTCGTACTACTACGAACTCGACAACACGTTCTATTCGGTGACGTCGAACACCTTCGTCGGCCAGCTGATGTCGCGCTTCATGTTGCAGAACGTCGCCGACACCGCTGAAGCCGGCAATGACTACCCGCAGCTGTCGGCCGAGTCGATTGTTTCGTCGAACCCGCAGATGATCTTCCTCGCCGACACGAAGTGCTGTGAGCAATCGGCCGAAACCGTTGCGGCGCGCGCCGGGTGGGACGTCATCGATGCGGTGAAGAACGGCAACGTCGTCGAACTCGACGACGACATCGCGTCGCGCTGGGGACCGCGGGTCGTCGATCTGGTGAAGGTCGTCGCCGACGCGGTCACCAAGTACATGACGTCGGCCAAGGGCTGAGGAAAGGCGACGAACGGTACGACCGTGGACACCGTGCAGGCGCCCTCACCCGCACAGGGGATGATCCCTGCGCGTTGGTGGCTGCCCGTCGCCGTGGTGACGGCGTGCGCAGCTCTCCTGCTCGGTGTCATGGTTGGTCCTGCCGGGCCGACGTGGTGGCGGGT
>JAGWWV010000041.1 GCA_018970175.1 Acidobacteriota bacterium | reverse complement strand
CCAAGCGCTTCTTCGCGCAGAAGGGCATCAAGGCCGACGTGCGGCTGTCGTACGGTGCGAGCGAAGCCAAGATCCCCGACATCGCCGACTGCGTCGTCGACATCACCGAAACCGGCCGCGCACTCAAGGCTGCCGGTCTGCGCATCATCGACACCATCCTCACCAGCTACACCGAGCTCATCGCAAACAAAGAGTCGTGGGCCGACCCGGCCAAGCGCCACGCGATGGAGCAGTTGCACACACTCCTCACCGGAACCCTCGAGGCCCGTGGTCAGGTGCTCGTCAAGTTGAACGTCGGCGAGGCCAACTACGAAAAGGTGCTCGCCGTGTTGCCGTCGGCGAAGTCGCCGACGGTCAGTCGTCTGGCCTCGGGTGACTACGCCGTCGAATCCGTCGTGCAGAAGCGCACCATCAACACCGTCATCCCGGCACTGAAGGACGCGGGCGCCACCGACATCCTCGAATTGCCGATCTCCAAGATCATCCACTGATGTCGCAGCGCTACGCCGCCACTGACGCTCCGGCCTTCGACGGCACGCGCGGGGGAGTCGTCACCGACTTCGACACCCACGCGGGTCTCGGTTACGTCACCTCGGATGACGGCAACGTGTATCTGCTGCACTGCATCAACATCGCCGACAAGTCGCGTGACATCGCAGTTGGTCAACGTGTCGAGTTCTCCACCGTGGTTCGCTTCGGTCGCGCCGAGGTCGCGGTCGTCGTCAAGCGCTAAGTCCGGTCAGTCGCATCTTTTATCTGCACAAAGGCGATGCGGATGTTGTCGAGCGCCATCTTGAGCGTCGCCTGCTCTTCGCCCAAACGTCCCTCCAGGCCCTCGACCAGACAGGCAACGGCGTCGATGGCGAGGGCGGCTTCGGCAAGGCGCGGGGGCTGGGCTGACAGATGGATGGCGGCCAGTTCGTAGAGGCCCATCACGTGGTTGACGACCACCACCTCGGCGGGGACTTCGGCGAGGCGCTGGCGGGTGTCGGCCAGTGCTTCTGCGGCATCGGCGAGTTGATCACCGTCATTCGACATGGAGCGAGACGTTAGCCGTGGGAAGGTGAAGGGGCTCCGCTAGCCTTTGCCGAGCAATTCAGGCCAAGTGGGCCCCGTTCGCGGGTGCCCCACCCAGCCACCCCGGTTCGGGAGTGCGTCTGGGTCCCGTCGCACGGGTCTCCGTGCTGCGCGACCCTTCGCGCGTCCGCATCGGTTCATCGGAACATCGGCGCAAACGAAAGGGAGCAGCCACTTGCACAGGAGTGAACGGCCATAGCTACGGCGCAGAACGAACCGCGGTACAACGATCGCATTCGGGCTCGCGAGGTGCGCCTCATCGGCGCCGACGGCGTCCAGTTGGGAATCAAGTCCCTGCCCGACGCACTCGAACTCGCACGGCAAGTCGACCTCGACCTCGTCGAAGTCGCACCGCTTGCCAACCCGCCCGTGTGTCGCATCATGGACTACGGAAAGTTCCGTTACGAGGAATCACAAAAGGCCAAGGAGTCCCGCAAGAAGACTTCGCAGGTGACCATCAAGGAAGTGAAGTTCCGTCCGAAGATCGGAAAAGGTGACTTCGACACCAAGGTGCGCCACATGCACGACTTCTTGGAAGACGGGCACAAGGTCAAGGTGACACTGCAGTTCAGGGGACGCGAAATGGCCCACCCGGAACTCGGTTCAAAGATCCTCGATGCCGTTCTCGAGCAGCTCGGTGAAGCCGTCAAGGTCGAAACCCAGGCCCGTCTCGAAGGGCGCAACATGACCATGGTTCTCGCGCCCGAGAAAAAGGTCGCGAAGAAGCCCGAGAAGAACTCCACCAAACCCAGCGCGCCGGGTGACGAAGCACAGATCGCCAGTGAGTCAGGAGAATCACATGCCGAAAATGAAGACAAGTAAGACAGCAGCCAAGCGTTTCAAGAAGACGGGCTCGGGCAAGTTGCGCCGCCAGCAGGCCAACCGCCAGCACCTCTTCGAAAAGAAGCCGTCCACCCGCACCCGTCGCCTCGACGGCACCGTCGACGTGCACAAGGGTGACGAAAAGAAGATCAAGCGCCTCCTCGCCGAGCGCTGATCAGGTTCTGTTGGAAGATTCGAAAAGGTAGGTAGATCAAATGGCACGTGTAAAGCGCGCAGTCAACGCTCGCAAGAGCCGCAAGCAGGTCCTCGAGCGCGCGAAGGGTTACTACGGCAACAAGAGCCGTTCGGCCCGCGCCGCGAACGAGCAGGTCATGAAGTCGGGGCAGTACGCATTCCGCGACCGCCGCGCAAAGAAGGGCGAGTTCCGTCGTCTGTGGATCCAGCGCATCAACGCGGGTTGCCGCATCCACGACATCAGCTACAGCCGCTTCATCGCGGGGCTGAACGCCGCGGGCATCGAAGTCGACCGCAAGATCCTCGCCGATCTCGCCGTTCACGACATCGATGCATTCGGTCGTCTGGTGGCCCAGGCAAAGGGAGCCCTGGGCTGAACCAGCCAACCATCGGGTTCACGAGCACCCCGGTCCGCCGACTGCGCGAGCTTCTCTCCGAGAAGAAGGCGCGGCGTGCGGCGGGGTGCTTCGTCGTTGAGGGGGCCGTGCTCGTTCGGGCGGCCCTCGATGCAGGATTGTCGGTGGTCGAGGAATTCGTGGTCGAGGGCGAGTCGCCGGTGTCGGGTGCGGTCATTCACCGACTCGACGCGGCGACGCTCGAACGCGTCGCGTCGACCGTCTCGCCCCAGCCGCACATTGCAGTCGTCGCGCAGCCGCCGTCCGCTTCATTGCTCGCCATCGTCGACGGATGGGTGCTCGTCGCAGACCGCGTGCAGGATCCCGGAAACCTCGGGACCATGATCCGCAGTGCTGTTGCCGCAGGTGCGGCCGCCGTTGCGACAACACCGGGGACGGTCGATCCTTATTCACCGAAGGTCGTGCGTGCCAGCGCGGGGGCGCTTTTTCACGTGCCGTGCATCGAGGTGGCGTCGCTCGCCGATCTCGGCGCCGCAGGTTTCACCACGGTCGGCACGTCATCGCACACGCAACCGGGTTGCGTCGACCACGACGCGTACGACTTCGCTGGTCGAATCGCACTCGTGATGGGCAACGAGGCCGCCGGTCTCGAACCGGATGCGCCGATCGACGCGTGGGTCACCATCCGCCAGGTCGGCCCGGTCGAAAGCCTGAACGTCGCAATGGCCACCACGGTCATCGCATTCGAAATCGCCCGACAGAGAAAGCGCCGCTGATCGGCGGGGTCCGAGCACTAGCGTTGGGTCGCCATGCGTAACGACATTTCCGCCGCCGTCGAAGCCGCGCTCGCCGAGATAGCCGCGGCTCCATCGTCGTCGGCGCTCGCGGCCCTCACGGGTTCTCTGGTCGGCAAGAAGTCTCCGCTTGGCCAGTTGAAGTCGAAGCTTGGTTCGGTCGGCGACATCGACGAGCGCAAGGCCATGGGTCAGGCATTGAACGAAGCGATGATCGCTGTCGAGGCCGCCATTGCGACCAAGCGTGCCGACTCCGAATCCGCCGAAATCGAGGCCCAGATGGCCGGCGAGGGGATCGACCTCACCGAACGACTCGCCCCGTCGCGCCGCGGGCGCACGCATCTCGTCACCCAGGCAACGCAACGCCTCGAAGACGTCTTCATCGGTCTCGGGTTCCAGGTTGCCGAAGGTCCAGAAGTCGAGAGCGACTTCTACAACTTCGAAGCCCTCAACATGCCGAAGTCCCACCCGGCACGCAGCATGTGGGACACGCTCTTCGTCGAGAGCAGCGAACCGGGAAGCGTCGTGTTGCGTACCCACACGTCTCCGGTGCAGATCCGTGTGATGCAAGAGTGGGCGCCGCCCATCTATGCGGTGATGCCCGGTCGTGTCTTTCGACGCGACACGCCCGATGCCACGCACATGCCGGTGTTTCACCAGATCGAGGGTTTGGTGATCGATCGAAACATCACCTTCCGCGATCTTGCGGGCACGATCGAGGCGTTCACCAAGGCGTTCTTCGGTGCCGAGTTCACCAGTCGTCTGCGCCCGTCGTACTTTCCGTTCACCGAGCCCAGTGCCGAATTCGACATCCGTCGCGCCAACGGTTCGTGGATCGAGCTCGGAGGCTGCGGCATGGTGCACCCGAACGTTCTGCGTGCGGGCGGTCTCGACCCCGAAGAGTGGTCGGGTTTCGCGTTCGGCTTTGGCATCGACCGCATGGCCAAAGAGCGTCATTCGATCGACGACATCCGCGAGATGTACACCAACGATCTTCGTTTCCTGAGGCAGTTCTCCTGATGAAGGTTCTCCTGTCCTGGTTGAACGAGTTCGCCGACTTCGGTGACGACGTCGACACGCTCGCCGACGAAATGACGGCTCTCGGCATGCCGGTCGAAGAGACCGTCACTGCCGGAACCAAGGTGCCCGGTGTTGTCGTCGCCCAGGTGCTGCGCACGGAACGACATCCCGACGCCGAAAAGGTGCACCGCGTGTATCTGACCACCGACGGCTCGAACGAACTACACGTCTGGTGCGGCGCGTTCAACATGACGGCGGGCGACAAGATCCCGCTCGCCACGCTCGGTACGAAGATGCCCGACGGTCGCGAGATTCTGCGTCGCGGGATCCTCGGTATCGACTCCGAAGGCATGTGCTGCAGCGCAAAGGAACTCGACCTGAACGATGACCACGGTGGGATTCTCATCCTTCCCGCCGACTTGCCGCTGGGCGCCGACGTTTTCGACGCGCTCGGAGTCACCACCGACACGGTGTTCGACCTCGATCTCACGCGCAACCGCCCCGACTGCTGGGGTCACATGGGTGTGGCGCGCGACTTGGCGGCACGTCTCGGTCGTCCATTCCGAGCCGACACCTCGGGTGAACCGAGCCACCCGCTGCACGGTCTGCCGATCTCGATCGTCGACGATGGAACGTGTGGTCGTTTCACCGCGACGGTCGTGAAGAACATCCGGGTCACGCAGTCGCCCCAGTGGTTGCAGGATCGCATCGCGCGCAGTGGCATGCGTCCCATCAACAACATCGTCGATGCATCCAACTACGTGATGCTCGAACGCAACCAGCCCACCCACGCCTACGATCTGCGATCCGTCGAGTCCGGATTCCGGGTGAGATTCGCAAAGGCCGGCGAGACGTTCGCGACCCTCGATGGTCAGATGCGTGAACTGCACCCCGCCGACATCGTCATCGCCAATGGCAACGACGTGGCCGTCGGCCTCGGCGGCGTCATGGGCGGTCTCGAATCCGAGGTCGTCGAATCAACGACTGCGATTGCGCTCGAAGTCGCCTGGTTTCCCGCCGACACCGTGCTCGAGTCGGCTGCGCGACATGGTCTGCGCTCCGAGGCTTCGGCGCGTTTCGAACGCGGTGCCGATCCGTGGGGTCTCGAACAGGCGGCGTGGCGGTTCATCGAGATTCTGCGCCTCACGTGCCCCGACCTCGAGGTGCACGGTGCGCCGCAGTCCACCCAGAACGCCACGTGCCCGCCTCCGTCAGGTGACGTCACACTGCGGTTGGCGCAAGTCGAGCGCATCCTCGGTGTCGCATTGTCCGCTCGACAGGTTGCCGAGCTGATCGAGCCCATCGGTTACCGCTGCGTGGGCGAGGGGAGTGCGGTCACCGTTTCGATTCCCTCGTGGCGACCCGACTCGACGACCGAGATCGACGTCATCGAGGAAGTCGCACGTCACTACGGTTACGAGGCCCTCGGCAAGAGCGTTCCCAACTCCACGGTGCACGGACGACTTTCGACGGTTCAACAGCGTCGGCGCGCGGTGCACAGCGTGCTGATCGAAGGTGGCTGGAGCGAGGCGATGCCGAATCCGTTCCTCGACCCGTCCGCGGCCGGGCTGGCGGGCATCGACGACTCCTCACAGTTGGCCCTGGTCAATCCACTCGTCGCCGAAGAATCCGTGCTGCGGGTGTCGTTGCGTCCGGGCCTGTTGCGTGCCGTCGCATACAACCAGTCGCACCGTGTCGACGGGATTCACCTCTACGAGGTTGGCCACGTCTATCCGCGTGGTGCAGGAGCACTGCCCGACGAGGAAGAGATGTTGTGCGTCATGTCCGTCGATGACACCGACGGGGAACTCGCCGCGTTGCGTTCCTGGTCGTTGCTCGTCGATGCGCTCGGTTTCGGGGCGCAGATCGACGCGAAGTCGACCCCCGGCGGCTACCACCCGGGACGCTCGGCCACGTTGCGCCGCGGCAAACAGGTGATCGGTGCAATGGGAGAGATCTCGCCCGTAGTGCTGAAGCGTCACGGCATCGTCGGCCGCGTCAGTTGCCTCGAGGTCTCGCTCAGTGTCGTTCTGCGCGAAGAGCCCAAGCCCGTTGCTGCGCGTCCCGTCAGCCGGTTCCCATCAAGCGACATCGACCTGGCCTTCGTCGCAGCCGACACGGTCGCTGCCGCCGACGTTCATCGGGCTCTCAAGTCGGCCGCAGGCAATCTGGCCGTTGGGCTCGATCTCTTTGACGTCTACCGCGGCAAGGGGGTCCCCGAAGGGTCCCGCAGCCTGGCGTACCGCTTGCGTCTGCAGGCGGCCGACCGCACCCTCACCGACGACGAGGTCGCCGGGGTGCGCCAGAAGTGCATCGCTGCGGCCGAAAAGCTCGGGGCGAACCTCCGCTGACAACCATCCGTGTATGACTATACATTGTCCTGTATAGTCATACACCTATGTCGAAGAAGCGCGCAGCAATCCTCGGAGCCACGGGTTACACCGGAGTCGAACTCCTGCGCCTGCTTGCCGGGCATCCCGACATCGAGGTGGTCCTTGCCACGGGTGACTCTCAGGCGGGCCAGCGCATCGCTTCGCTCTACCCGAATCTCGCCGTGGCGTATCCGTCCCTCGTCGCAGAAGAACACGACGCATCACGTCTTGCGGGTCTCGACGTCGTGTTCCTGTGCACCCCGCACGAGTCATCGCTGGAACTCGTACCCGACCTCGTGGGCAAGGTTGGCGTTGTGGTCGACCTGTCGGCGGCCTTTCGACTTACCGACGCTTCGCAGTACCCCACGTGGTACGGCTTCACCCACACGCACCCCGACCTTCTGTCGAGCGCGGTGTACGGATTGCCCGAGGTCTACCGGTCGCAATTGTCGACGGCGAAGTTGGTCGCCACGCCGGGGTGTTACGTCACGGCAGCCACACTGGCACTGCGTCCACTGACTGCAGCGGGGTCGATCGAAACAAAGGGAATCATCGTCGACGCCGCAAGCGGGGTATCGGGTGCGGGCAAGGCGCTCAAGGCGTCGAGCATGTTCTGCTCGGTCGACGAGGACTTCACTGCGTACGGACTGGTGTCGCACCGGCACACCCCCGAAATGCAGCAATTGATCGGGGGAGAGGTTCTCTTCACCCCGCACCTTGCGCCGATGAACCGCGGAATCCTCGCCACGTGTTACGCGCGTCCCACGTCCGGCGTCGCAACGACCGAAGACCTCCTGTCGGTGCTGCACGCAACGTATGCGCACGAGCCGTTCGTTGTCGTGTCGGAGGCGATTCCATCGACGAAGGCGACACTCGGAACGAATGCGGTGCACATCACGGCGCGAGTCGACGCGCGTACCGGACATGCGATCGTCATCTCCGCCCTCGACAACCTCACGAAGGGTGCGTCGGGTGGTGCATTGCAGGCGGCGAATGTCGCACTCGGTCTCGACGAGGCCGCGGGTCTTTCCTCGGTCGGGGTGTGGCCATGAGCAGCGCTCCAAACACCGCACAGGTTCTCGTCGAGGCCCTGCCCTACATCCAGCGCTTTGCCGGCCAGACGGTTGTCGTGAAGTACGGCGGCAACGCCCTGTCGGGTACCGAGCACGCCGATCCGCTCGACGTGTTCGCCCAGGACATCGTGATGCTCCGGGCGGTCGGTATTCGTCCGGTCGTCGTCCACGGTGGTGGGCCGCAGATCAACGCGATGCTCGACAGGTTGGGCGTGAAGAGCGATTTCCGCGACGGGCGTCGCGTCACCGATGACGCGACGATGCAGGTCGTGCGGATGGTGCTCACCGGCGAGGTGAACCCCAGCATCGTGTCGGCCATCACGTCGTGCGGCGGCCGGGCCGTCGGTCTGTCCGGCGCCGACGACGGAATGATCTCGGTTGTTCAACGCGACCCGTCTCTCGGCTTCGTAGGGGACGTCACGGGCGTGCGTACCGCGGTGTTGGAGCAATTGCTCGACGATGGTTGCATCCCCGTCATCGCAACCATCGGTGTCGATGCGGCGGGCCAGACCTACAACATCAACGCCGACTCGGTTGCGGCCGCGGTTGCCGGAGCGCTCGGCGCCGCGAAGCTGCTGTACCTCACCGATATCGAAGGTCTGCGTCGCGACGTCAACGATGCGACGAGCTTGATCAGCAAGCTGTCGGCCGCAGAACTGCGTGCATTGCTCGACGATGGCACGATCGCGGGGGGAATGATTCCCAAGGCAGAGAGTTGTCTCGAGGCGGTCGAACTGGGTGTTCCGGCTGTTCACATTCTCGATGGTCGCGTTGCGCACGTGACCATCATCGAACTGTTCACCGATGCCGGCATCGGAACAATGGTCGAGAAGGGCTGAGCCATGGCAAACGAACCAATCTCCAAACACGCGTTCCCCGAGGCCGGTGGCTTCGACGCATGCCCCTTCCTGCCCGTCTTCGGACCACCCGCGGTGATGTTCGAACGCGGCGAGGGAACCCAACTGTGGGACACCTCGGGCAAGCGCTATCTCGACTTTCTCTGTGGTCTTGCCGTCACGTCGCTCGGCCATGCACATCCCGCGGTTGCCGATGCCTTGTGTGCACAGTCGCAGACTCTTCTCCATGTCAGCAACTTCTTCGCCAACGACCAGGCGTGGAACGCGGCAGTCGAGCTGAACGCGCTTCTCGAAGAAGCGACGGGGTGCAAGGGGCAGGTGTTCTTCTGCAACTCCGGAGCCGAGGCAAACGAGGCTGCGATCAAGTTGGCGCGTAAGTTCGGTGGCCGTGGTCGCCACGTGATGGTGTCGGCTCTCGGCAGCTTTCACGGGCGGACCCTCGGTGCTCTTGCCGCCACCGGCCAACCCGCCAAGCACGAACCGTTCCAGCCGATGCCCGAGGGATTTCGTCACGTCACCTTCGGCGACATCGACGCACTGTCGGCCGCGGTCGACTCCACGGTTGCTGCGGTGCTGCTCGAACCCATCCAGGGTGAGGGTGGTGTCATTCCCGCCCCCGATGGATACCTCGCCGCCGTCGAGCGGCTGTGTCGCGAACGGGGAGTCTTGTTGATCATCGATGAAGTGCAGACCGGCATGGCTCGCACGGGGAAGTGGTTCGGATTCCAACATCACGGCATCACTCCCGACGCGGTATTGATGGCGAAGGCTCTCGGCAACGGGGTGCCCGTCGGAGCCATTTGGGCCAAGCGCGAGGTTGGCGCTGTGTTCGCGCCGGGTGACCACGGCAGCACCTACAGCGGAACTGCATTGGTCGCGTCGGTCGTTCGTGCGGTGATCGCCGAAATGAGGAAGATCGATGCGCCGAAGTTGGCAACCGATACCGGTGCGTATCTGCGCGGGAAACTTGCGGCGCTGCCCGGTGTGGTCTCCGTTCGCGGCGAGGGGCTTCTGCTCGGGGCAGAACTCGCCACGGGCATCGACTCCGGTGCCGTCTACAAGGCGTGTCTCGCCGACGGGTTGGTCGTCAACGCGGTGAACGCCACGACGATTCGAATGGCGCCACCCCTCAACGTCTCGCGTGCCCATGTCGACGAAGCCGTTGCCATTTTCGCGGGTGCGCTCGCCCGCGTGGAGAAGGAGGCCGTGAAATGAGTCCCCGTCACTTTCTCGACATCTCAGAGCTGTCCTCCGACGAGGTGCGGTTGATCCTGGATCTCGCGCAGCGTCCCGTCGCTTCGCTCGGTCGCCCGCTCGAAGGAGTCGGGGCCGCGCTCATCTTCGAGAAGCCGTCGAACCGTACGCGGCATTCGATGGAGATCGCCGTCGTGCAACTGGGCGGTCATCCCGTCTACGCACGCGGGGAAGAGGTCGGCATCGACGTGCGCGAAACCGCGGAAGACATCGCCGCGGTGATGGCGGGCTATCACGGTTTGCTGGCTGCGCGGGTGTTCAAGCACGACGTCGTCGTTCGCATGGCCAAGGTGTCCGGGGTTCCCGTCGTGAACATGCTCAGCGATCACTCCCATCCGCTGCAAGCCCTCGCTGACGCCTTGACGATGCAGCAGACGATCGGCGACCTGGCAGGCCGCAGCGTCGCGTGGTCGGGTGATTGGAACAACGTGGCCCGGTCGCTCGCCGAGGTGTGCGTCTTGCTTGGCGCAAGGTTCAGCATCGCCGCGCCACCGGCATACGGGCCGTCCGCATCCGAGGTCACGCGAATCAACGCGCTCGGGCCGGGTGAGTTCGTTGCCGGCACCGACCCCGTCGCCGCAGTGGCGGGCGCCGACGCGGTCCACACCGATGTGTGGGTGTCGATGGGCCAGGAAGCCGAAACGGCGGCGAAGGAAAAGGCCTTCGCTGCGTACAAGGTGACAGGGGCCCTCATGGCCAAGGCTGCACCGTCGGCCCAGTTCTTCCATTGCCTGCCCGCGCACAGAGGGTACGAAGTCGATGGCGAGGTCATCGATGGTCCCGCCAGTCGCGTGGTTCCACAGGCCCACAACCGTCTCCATAGTGCGCGTGGCGCACTTGCGTTCCTTCTGGGGGTGAAGTGATGAGTACCAAGGCGCAGCGTCAGCAGGCGCTGATCCGCATCATCGAAAATGCCGAGGTGTCCAGCCAGACGCAACTTCAGAAGTTGCTCGCGAAGGAAGGCATCAAGGCGACGCAGGTGACGGTCTCGCGCGACTTGGAGGAGGTCGGAGCCATCAAGGTGCGGTCGTCGTCGGGCGACACCGTGTACGCCATCTCCACATTCGAGCCCGCGCGCCGCGCGACCAATGATCAATTGCGTCGGGTCATGTCGGAATGGGTTGCTGAGGTGTCGTACAGCGGTCCGATGGTCGTGCTGCGCACCCCGCCCGGGTGTGCCCATGTCGTTGCGTCCGCGCTCGATCGTGCTGCGCCAACTGGCCTGCTCGGCACCGTCGCGGGTGATGACACCATCATCTGTGTGGCCACCGAAAAGGTTGGCGGAAAGAAACTCGCCACCGAATTGCGGTCTCTCGCGGGTCTGAAAGCGGGGAAGTGATGAGCGAAAACTCCGGGCATCTCTGGCACGGACGGTTTTCCAGCGGACCGTCCGATGAACTGATGGCCTTCACGGCCAGCCTGCCATTCGACCGCCATCTGTGGCACGACGACATCACCGGCTCGCGGGCGCACGTGAACGGCCTCGAGCGCGCGGGTCTCCTGGCGGCCGACGAAGCCGAAGCGGTGCGCCGAGCGCTCGACACAGTGCACGGCGAGTTCGCTTCCGGTTCGTTCGACTTCGTCGACTCCGACGAAGACATTCACACCGCGATCGAACGCCGGGTCACCGAAATCGCAGGTGACGCGGGGGCAAAGCTCCACACCGCGCGTAGTCGCAACGATCAGGTAGCCACCGCACTCCGGCTCTGGACGCGACGCAATCTCCTCGAGGTGTCCGACCGGGTCCTGGTGCTGGTCGAAACGTTGGTGTCGTCGGCCGACGCGGCCGGCTGGGGCGACGGCGGCATTTACCTGCCCGGCTACACGCACCTACAGCGCGCGCAGCCCGTTCAACTCGCACATCATCTGGCCGCGCACGCGTGGTCGCTCTTGCGTGATGTCGACCGCATTCACGCAACCATCGAACGCATGAACATCTCGCCGCTCGGTGCCGGGGCCTTGGCAGGAACATCGTTGCCCATCGATCCCTCGCCGACGGCGAAGGAAATGGGATTCCGCGCTGCCTTCGCAAACTCGCTCGACGCGGTGTCCGACCGCGACTTCGTCGCCGAGGCCCTCTTCGACATCGCACTTCTTGGTGTCCATCTGTCGCGTATCGGTGAGGAGTGGGTTCTCTGGACCACCGAAGAGTTTGGCTTTGCAAGGCTCGACGACGCGTACTCGACCGGTTCGTCGATGCTGCCGCAGAAGAAGAATGCCGACATTGCCGAACTGGCCCGCGGTAAGTCGGGTCGTCTCATCGGCAACCTCACGGGTCTGCTCGCAACCCTGAAGGGTCTTCCGCTCGCGTACAACCGCGATCTCCAGGAAGACAAAGAACCGTTGTTCGATTCGGTGACCCAGGTTGTGCTCGCACTCGGCGCGCTGTCGGGGATGATTGCCACCGCAAAGTTCAACCAGCCGCGTATGCAAGCCGCAGCCGACGACCAACTCGCTTCCGCCACCGATCTGGCGGAATGGTTGGTGCGCAGGGGAGTGCCGTTCCGCAAGGCGCACGCGTTGGTCGGCGCCCTGGTGCAGCAATGCATCGCCAGCGGCACACCGCTCGTTGACTTGGCGGCCGCAAGCGCTGATTTCGGCCCCGAGGCGGCGGCTCTCGTTGCACCCGGTGTGGGCGTGTCGATGCGCACGTCGCCGGGAGGCGCAGGCCCCACGCCCGCATTGGCTCAAAAGGCGCAGCTGACCGCGGCGATTTCCGTGGCGCGTCGCGAGCAGGAGGATCTTCGTGCTCTATGAACACCGGCTGCGTATTCGCTACGCCGAATGCGACATGCAACAGGTTGTTTTCAATGCGCACTATCTCGCCTATTGCGACGATGCAGTGGACTGTTGGATGCGTCACGCTCTCGGTGGCGACCTGCACTCGGTCGGTTTCGACTGCATGGTCAAGCGAGCGGAGATCACGTGGTTGAAGGGCGCGACGTTCGGCAACGACATGGTGATCCGTCTTGGCGTCGCAAAATTCGGTGTTACCAGTTTCGAAGTGCTCGCCGAAGGCTTCATCAACGGCGAGGAGAAGAGCTTCGAAGCGAACCTGCTCTACGTGAGCACGATGCCCGGTGAAGCCAAGGCAACTCCGGTTCCGTCTCGCGTCCGCGAGGCGTTCGCCACCTACTCACGCTGAGCTTGGCGCACCAGCTTCATCAGGTCGACCAGATCCTGCGGTCGACCAAGCGCCCATTTGTTGGCAACGAGGTCGGCTTTTCCGATGACGGGAAACTCGACGCCATCCAACGTCGCGATGATGCGTCGCTCCCACGCATCCTCGAACTCGACCCCACTGATTGACGTCATCAGGTCGATGCGAGTCGGGGTGAAGCCGAGCTGAACGACTGTGTCCGGCTCGGTGAAGTCCTTGTCGCTCAGGCCGCTGTGCTCAAAACCGAATTGGGCAAGACAAGTGATGATCCTCTCTGCATTCAGCGGATCCGGCCAAACCCAGAGATCAAAATCTTCGGTCGCGCGCGGCAGGCCGTGGGCGCCAAGAGCATGGCCTCCGACGACCATGAACTTGACCTCGTTAGCGATGAATAACTCGAGCAACTCTTTCGAGTCGGGGAACAGATCCATGGAAACCTCCAAAGATGCGTCGACGAAGGTGTTCAACGTCGGCAATCAAGACGGAGGGCGATTGGGTTCGCCAATAGCGGAGGAGGCTGTCCTCGGATTCCTGGAACGTGACAATTTGAGCGACGCGCGCGATGCGGCCTCTTTGGGGTCGATCAGCGGTCGGTTCCTGGATGGTCACGTGACCAGTCTAGGAAATGGGTGTCTTCAGATTCGGCGTGCGCCGATGCCATGGTACGAGCTGGTGGCAAGGGCGCGATCGTCTTCGACGAGGGTGCCGTTGCGCCAGGTGGTGATGCGCAGGTCGGGTGCATCACCCGCGGGTTCCATGCGCAGCCACGCAAGCGGCGCGCGACGTCGCTGTGCGTGTCGACGCAGCGCGTCGCGGAATCGATCTTTGGTGTCCTGGCTGAAGTACTGCCACACGATGGAGTGGAAGACGACGGTTGGTTCGTCGACCATGTTGTCGAGTTGGTCATCGATCCACTCCGCCGCGTCGGCTTGCGACGGGGGGTTGTAGGCGGGATCGGTGGTGGCGATGTCGAGTGCGGCATGCAGACGTTCGAAGCGTTGCCGTTGATCGGGCCACACGAAGGAGAGAAGCGTGAGCTGTCGCTCAGGGTCGCGCACGTCGAGGGGTGCGATATCGCAGCCCGCACGCGAAGCGACGGTTGGGCAGCCAGCGATGTCGATGGTGGGTTCGGCCCATGCATCGGCCTCGAAACGAACCTTGGATTCGGGATTGCCGAAGGTGTTGCCGGCGTTGTCGAACCAGAACCTGTCGAAGAGAAGATTGAGGCCACTCGACGAACCAACCTCGCGCAGGTGGAAGGCATCGACGTCATGGGTTCGACCGAAGTGGGCAAGGCCCGCGACGAGCATGGTGGTGCGACCGACTTCGTTGGTTTGCACGGTGCGGTGCAGGCCGTCGACGATGGCGTCGCGGTTCGAATCGAGCGTCGCGAGAAAGTCCTCGACGAGTGTCGGTCCTGGTGTGCCACCTGCGCTGGGGTAGTGGGCGGCGAGCGTCGGTGCCCGGCCCGCAAGGACCTCACGGTGTGCGGCGCCGACGATGCGCAACGAGACCGCATCACGTCCCGGGCGTAGGTCGAGGTCTTTGGTGAGTTCGTGGATGATGCCCCGTGTCGCGAGATTGTCGGCAAGTGCGAGGAGAACCGTCTCGTGGATCCGCGAACCCAGCGCGGCGCACGCACGCGCCTGTATCTGCATCGCTTCGAACAGGCTGGGTTCGGGTTTGGCCATCGTCGTTTCCCCCGCTGGCAACGTAGTTCAAATGGTCGGCGAATTCGGTGGTGCATCGTGCCAACATTGAGGCGTGAACATCCTCCCTGAGCTGCACGAGCGTGGTCTGGTGCACGACACCACGGCGGCCGACCAGCTCGGCGCCCGCCTCGCAGATCACTCGGTGGGTGTCTACGTCGGGTTCGACCCGACGGCCGATTCACTGCACGTCGGGCACCTGCTCGGACAGTTGATGTTGCGTCGTCTGCAGCTCGCCGGGCATCGACCGTTTCCCCTCGCCGGTGGCGCGACGGGGATGGTGGGCGATCCGTCGGGTCGTAGCGAGGAACGCAATCTTCTCGACGCCGAGACGCTGGCCTACAACGTGTCGCGCATCGAATCGCAGTTGCAGCGACTACTCGACTTCTCGCCCGGCAAGTTTCAGGCGACGTTGGTGAACAACGCCGATTGGACCGCCGGCATCTCCGCGCTCGAGTTCCTCCGCGACGTCGGCAAACACATCACGATCAACCAGATGCTCGCCAAAGATTCGGTGAAGTCGCGTCTGAATTCCGAGAACGGTCTGTCGTACACCGAGTTCAGCTACATGTTGTTGCAGGCGAACGACTTCCGTCATCTCGCCGCCGCGCACGACGTCGAACTACAAATGGGTGGAAGCGACCAGTGGGGCAACATCACCGCAGGCATCGATCTCATCCGCAAGACGCTCGGCCGCACCGCACACGGCCTCACCTGGCCACTCGTCACGAAGAGCGACGGCACGAAGTTCGGCAAGACCGCCGACGGTGCGGTGTGGCTCGACCCGGCGCGCACCAGCCCCTACCAATTCCGTCAGTTCTGGGTGCAGCAGGCCGACGCCGACGTGGCTCGGTACTTCCCGCAGTTCTCACTGCGGCCCATCGCCGAGTGCCGCGACATTCTCTCCGCGCATGCCGCAAAGCCCGAGTCACGCGAAGCCCAGCGCCTCCTCGCGCATGAGATCACCGCGATGGTGCACGGCGACGATGCGGCCCGTGCCGCCGACGAAGTTGCATCGATTCTGTTCGGTGGCGACCCGACGCAGGCGAGCGCCGCCGGTTTTGCCGCAATCGCCCACGAGGTTCCGTCGTCGACGTTGTCGAGCCTGCCCGACGAGATGGCCCAACTGTTGGTCGACACCAAGGTGTGCGCGTCGAAGTCCGAAGCGCGGCGCACCATCGAACAAGGCGGTGTCCGCTTGAACGGGGCGGTCGTCGGACTCGACACGGTGCCCGCCGACGTGCCCCCACTACATGGGCGTTATTTGCTCGTCCGTCGCGGCAAGACGACCTATCACCTCGTTGATCGCGGCGCCTGAAAAAGTGCCCCGAATCGCGTGGGGTGAGGTTGGGATTCGCGCACCCCTCGGATAACTTCACGGAGCCTTTCGGGGGATCCGCCCCCGACTGAAAACTCCGCCGGGCCAGGTTGACGTTCCGTCAAAACCGCCGATAGAGTTGCAACTCGCCCCCAAAAGCCGGCTGCGTGCAGTCGGAACTCTGGAGGACCTGGCACGGCCACCCACGGGTGAGTGCCCACATTTGCTCCTTGAAAACGGAAGAGAAGACTGAACGCCAGTGCGGGCAGAGATACAGGCGAAAGCTTGACTCTGCTTGTCAATTCTGGTCAGTAGCCATACTGACCAATCAGTAATACCTCCGGCTGGGTCCCAACCTGGTCGGAAAAATTCAAGCCAAGGTCATGACAACACACAGAACACGATTCCGTTCGTTGTCGTGAACTTTCCAATCGTTTCGGTCCGAGCAATCGGGTCGACATGATTTTGACGGAGAGTTTGATCCTGGCTCAGGACGAACGCTGGCGGCGTGCTTAACACATGCAAGTCGAACGGGATCCATGCAGTAGCAATACTGCGGAAGATCTAGTGGCGAACGGGTGAGGAACACGTGAAGAACCTGCCCTGGACTCTGGGATAACAGTTGGAAACGACTGCTAATACCGGATGTCGTTGTTGGAGTCGCATGGCTCTACAACGAAAGTTTTTCGGTTCAGGAGGGCTTCGCGGCCTATCAGCTAGTTGGTGAGGTAAAGGCTCACCAAGGCATCGACGGGTAGCTGGTCTGAGAGGATGATCAGCCACACTGGGACTGAGACACGGCCCAGACTCCTACGGGAGGCAGCAGTGGGGAATCTTGCGCAATGGGCGAAAGCCTGACGCAGCAACGCCGCGTGCG
>JAGWWV010000105.1 GCA_018970175.1 Acidobacteriota bacterium | reverse complement strand
ATCGGCCGCGCCGAGGGCGAGACTTGAAGCGAGGATCGTCACTTCATCTCCTGGGGGGTCAGGGCGGCGAACCGCCAAATCGGTCACTTACGTTTGACGTGGAGACGTACGCCCAGAGAGCCCCTCCGCCACGGCGTCGGTGAAACTACGCCCTCGGACGGCCGATGACAAGGGCTACGGTGACATTTGTGAGTGTGACACCCGGTTCTCCCGCGGTACCGCCCAGCGTCCCCTCGGGCCCCGGACGGGGGTGTGCGGTGATGGCGCACCGGGGCGCATCCCGGGCCGAGCGGGAGAATACCCTCGCGGCGTTCACCCGAGCCGCCGAGATGGGTGCGGATGCCGTCGAGTTGGACGTCCGGCGTACCGCTGAAAACCTTCTCGTGGTGCACCACGATCCCCACTTGGCGGACGGTCGCGCAATTGTGCGAACTTCACGGGTGCAACTTCCCCCCGAGGTGCCGACGCTCGACGAGGCCCTCGATGCGTGTCGTGGCATGTGGGTGAACGTCGAAATCAAGAACGACGAATCCGAACCCGACTTCGACCCGTCCGACGACATCGCCGTCGCGGTTGCACACGCGCTCCTCGACCGCAACGAAGGCGATCGGTTCCTCGTGTCGTCGTTCAGGCGAGAGACGATCGACAGGTTCCGCGCCGCCTCGCCGACGATTGCGACGGCGTGGTTGACCCCGGGCATCGCGCCCGATGACATCGATTCGACCCTCGACGCACTGCGCGCCGCCGGGCATCGAGCCGTGCATCCGTGGTTCGGGCTGGTCTCGGAGCGGCTGGTGCGTGCCGCTCACGAGCGTGGCCTCATGGTCAACGTCTGGACGTGTGACGACCCGGCCAAGATGGTTGAGCTGTCGGTATTCGGGGTCGATGGAATCTGTACGAACGTTCCCGATGTGGCGCTGACGACGCTGGTCAGGCCGGCATGACGAGTTGCACGGCGTCGGGCACGTGCGTGAAGCGAAGTTCGGTCGTCTCGCCGAGGTAGTCACCATCGAGCTGATACGGGAACGGTCGGTCGTAGTCAACCGACAGAGCGGAAACGTTTTCGCGAACGACCAAATGTTTGTTGTCGTGAACTCCTCCGCGAAGAAGCGCCCGCCCGAGCGACCCGAGGAGTCCGACCGCGCCGAGTGAAGTGAACGTGATGACGGAGAGTCCCGCATCGAGGTTCGCCGTCGGTGACAGGTTCAGTGGCTTCTTGCCGAGAAAGGTGTAGGGATTCGTGTTCATCACGATGGTGAAGTAGCCGGGTGTTGGCGTCGTTTCGCCGATGCGAACGTTGAAGTGCGGTCGTTTACGGCCGTAACCGAGGGCCCACGTCTGGAGGGCCGCCCCGACGAAGAGCGGATGTCCGAGATAGCGCTTGAGTGCCGCCCGCCGCTCGACGAGTCGCACCACCGCTGCGTCGTAGCCGATGCCGGTGTGGAAACAGAAGAAGCGGCCGTTGCAATTCCCGAGACCGATCGGGCGGATCGTTTCGTTGTCGAGCGCCGTGCAGAGCTGTTTCACCGCAGCGGCCGGGTCGTTCGGCATGCCCAAGGTGCGGGCGAACACGTTGGTCGACCCGCCGGGCAGAACCGCGAGCGCGGTGTTCGATCCGGCAACCCCCGTGGCCACCTCGTTCAGGGTGCCGTCGCCACCGAAGGCAACCACGGCGTCGAGGCCACGGCGCGCCGCATCCTGGGCGAAACGCGTGGCGTGTCCGCGGCGGTTCGTCTCGACGACCTGGACATCGTGTCGGCGGGCCAGTTGCTGGTGGACGACGACCGTATTCCGGGCTGTGACGGATGACGCAAACGAGTTGACGACCAGAAGCAGTCTCACGGGAAAATCACGCTATCAGCGGTCGTTCTCGGTTAGGTGCAGCCCGAACCCGGCGGTAACAATGGTGGTCCTATGAACGTGATCGTCTGTGTGAAGCAGATTCCGGATCCCGCCACGCCGGGTGCGCTCGATGGCGCAACCAACACCCTGAAGCGTGACGGCAAACTCATCCTCGACGACTCCGATGCTTACGGCGTCGAGATGGCATTGCAGCTGGTCGCAGCGGCGGGTGGCGGTGAAGTCAACCTGGTGTCGATGGCGCCGAACGGCGAGACTGCAGGAATGCGTACCGCGCTCGCGATGGGAGCGGCCAAGGGAGTACTCGTGTCCGACCCCGCGTTGCAGGGAAGCGACGCCCTCACCACGGCGAAGGTTCTCGCCGCCGCCGTGAGGAAGTTGGGCGGCGCGGATCTCGTCATCGCCGCAACGGAATCTTCCGACGGCTACACCGGCACGGTTCCCGAGCAGATGGCCGAGGTTCTCGGTCTGCCGTCGGTGACGTTCGCGAAGAAAGTCGCGGTCGACGGTGGGACTTTGAAGGTCGATCGTCAGACCGAGTCGGGCTACGACGAGGTCGAGTGTCCGCTTCCCGCGCTCATCAGCGTGACGGCGGGTGTGGTCGAACCGCGCTACCCCAGCTTCAAGGGCATCATGGCTGCAAAGAGCAAGCCGGTCGACACGGTCACGGCCGTCGATCTCGGTGTCACCCCCGCAGGCTGGGCCGGCGCGGGTCAGAAGATCTCGAACGTCGCGCAGGCCGAAGCGCGTCAAGCCGGTGAAGTCATCGAAGACGACGGCGAATCGTTCGGCAAGATCGTCGCATTCCTCGAAAACCTGAAAGTGATCTGAGGTCCACAACATGTCTGTCAACAGTGTTTGGGTATTCGCGCAAGTCGCAAACGGTGCGCCGACGTCGGCCACTCTCGAACTTCTCACCAAGGCGCGAGC
>JAGWWV010000104.1 GCA_018970175.1 Acidobacteriota bacterium | reverse complement strand
TCAGGCTTGGTCTTGATGCGAATGCGGTAGGGACGCTGCACGTAACGACGGAGAATCGCCCAGACGACGCCGGCGGTGAACACGACACCAGCGAGATCGCCGACCATCGCATAGGCCTGGTACACGCGACCGTGCAGGAACTTGAGGCTCTCGGGCATCTGGTGGTCGATTTCGAGAACCGTGGTGACGCCGAGCAGAACGAGGAAGCCGAAGTAAATCATCGAGTGCATGAGCCCGGCCGCCGAGTCGCGCAGAAGGGTGCGCATGTAGACACCCGCGCGGTAGTCGGCGAGGCGGCGCTTCACGTTCTTTGGCGTGGTGCGGCGACGGTCGGGAGCGCCGCGCTCCCAGTTGCGTACACGATCAGCGAAACGCAGCGAGCCCCACACGATGAGCATCGGGATGACGGTGTAGAAGGCGGCCTGAATCGGCCCGGGGATGCCTTCGAAGACCTTGCGCGACACGGGTGAGTCGCCGTGCCAATGGGTGATCTGGGGCAAGATGCCCGACACCACGGTGAAAGAGCCGACGCCGACGCCGATGGCAATCGACAACTGGTACGGCTTGAAACGGCGCGGGGCGCCGTCTGTTTTGGCGGGGGCACTCGGGCTGCTCATAGCGATGGCAACCCTACTTGCCTTGTCCCGTAGGGGGGACAACCCGGCTCAGGCGTCAGCCGTAATGTGCGCGATCGAGGTCGCGGATGCGGGTGGCGAGGGCGGCGAGGATCTTGTGGCCAACGGCCGGGACCTCGTCGATGACCGCGAGCAACTTGCGCTGTTCGAGGACGAGCACATCGCATTCGGTGTCGCACACGACGGTTGCGGTGCGCGAACCCTGGTCGAGGAGCGACAGTTCGCCCACCATTGCTCCGGCTTGCGCGGTTGCGATTTTCTTGCCGTTGCGCTTCACCGAGGCGCTGCCCGAGAGAATCACGTAGGCCTGCTTGCCGGCAGTGCCCTGGGTGATCATGGTCGTGCCGGCCTTCAGCGTGACGCGCTCGGATGCCTTGGCGATTTTGCCGAGGTCACGCGAGTTGCAGGACGAGAAGAGAGGAACATTGGCGAGATGCTGGAGGGGGGTCTTTTTCGAGGCCATGTGGTGAGCATAAGCCGATTCCGAAATGAGTTTGTGCAAATGCGCCAACCGTCACCCGTGACACCCGACAAGGTGTTGCGAATGAAATTTCACTTCGATTGGTTTGCCACCGCCGCGGCAGCAGCCTCGATGGCCGCTTGGTCACCGAGGTAGGCGACGTCGGTTACCTTCATCGACGAGTCGAAGGTGAACCGACGAGGCACTCCGGTGGGAATGTTCAGCTCGGCGATGTCGGCCTCGCTGATGCTCTCGAGGTACATGACGAGTGCCCGCAGGCTGTTGCCGTGCGCGGTGACGAGGACGTTCATGTCGGCCCGCAACTGCGGCACCACTTCGTCGTGCCAGTAGGGAAGAACCCGGCCGACGACATCCTTCAGGCATTCGGCGGCCGGCAAGTCGGCCCGGTCGATGAATCGGTAGCGCGAATCGTTCACTGGATGTTCGGGGCTCGCGGTGTCGACGGGGGGCGGCGGAACGTCGAAGCTGCGGCGCCACAGGTTGGTCTGTTCGGCGCCGTGTTTGACGGTCGTCTCCTTCTTGTCGAGACCTTGAAGTGCCCCGTAGTGGCGCTCGTTCAACCGCCAATGCCGCTGGAGAGGCAACCAGACCTGGCCCATCTCGCGGAGCGCAAGATGGCAGGTCATCACCGCCCGGGTCAACACGCTCGTGTGGGCAAAGTCGAATCGCAGACCCTCGTCGCGCATCAACGCACCGGCAGCCGCAGCCTCTCGTTCGCCGAGGGCGGTCAGCTCGACGTCGTGCCAGCCCGTGAAGAGGTTGAGTTCATTCCAGGTGCTTTGGCCGTGGCGAAGAAGAACGAGCGTGCCGGTCATACGGAAATCGTAGAAGGAGCACCGCGTGTGCCCGGAACGAAGCGACCCGGCAGCACGCCGGTGTGTTCGCCATTTTCGAATGTGACCGCACCCGACTTCACCGTTGCCACGTATCCGTGGGCATCCTGCACGAGGCGTCGGCCACCCGCCGGAAGGTCGTTGACGAGACGTGGAGGCGCCGTGCCGAGACGGTCGATGTCGATCACGTTGAGGTCGGCGACCATGCCCGGCGCGACGACACCGCGGTCGTGCCAGCCGACATGCTGCGCGGTGCGCTGCGTGACGTGGTGCACCATGAATTCGAGTGGCAGACGTTCGCCGCGACTGCGTTTCTGCGACCAGTGCGACACCGCCGTCGTGGTGAACGAACCGTCGCAAATTGCTCCGCAGTGCGCACCCGCATCGGAGAGACCGATGATCGAACGGGGCGAAAGAAGCATGTCGCGAACCGCATCGAGATTTCCCAACACGTAGTTGAAGAGCGGCATGTACAGAAGCTGGCGACCGTTGTCGCGCAACAACATGTCGTAGGCGACATCGGCGGGGGTGCGCCCCTCGCGTGCGGCGACGCCGGCAACCGATGATTCGGGGCTTGGTTCGTAGTCGACCGGGTCGGACATCGGGAACAGCGATCCGAACTCTGCACACAGGTTGTGCAAGATGCCTGTGGCGCGGGTGAGTTGCTCCGGGTGTTCGCGAAGCACACGTTCTTTGACCTCGGGTTTCGAGAGCTCGGCAACACGCGCATCACGCGGTAGTTGCATGACGAGTGCCCACGTGGGGCAGAGAATGAACGGGGTGATCGATGCATCGAGGCCGTGGAGAACGCCAATCGGACGCGGTGCGATCTGGGTCTTCAGGTCGATGCCGCGAGACGA
>JAGWWV010000040.1 GCA_018970175.1 Acidobacteriota bacterium | reverse complement strand
CCGGACGGCACGTGGACCTGGCGGGCCGCCGGGGCACGTGAACCAAAGGGCGTCCTCGAGGGTTCGGTGCTCGGTGCCGGATCGAAGGTCGGCGACGTGTTGAAGGTCGAAGCCGACTTCGACATTGATGGCATCACCATCCTGTCCGTCGTTGCCGGCAAGGAGCGCGTGGAAAAGGCGAACAAGCTCGAGCTGCTCGCCTCGGACAAACCCTTCAAGCCGGTCATCGAGACGAAGGCGCCACGTGCCGAACGTCCACGACGTGACGACAAGCGTGCCCCGCGCGGTGAACGCGGCGGCGACAAATCAGACGCGGCCGATGGTCGCAAGCGTCGCGGTCCGTTCACACCGCCACCCGAACTGCCACAGCGTCCGAAGGCAAAGCGCCTGAAGCCCGGTCGTGTGCATCGCAACGAGGTTCTGGCGTCGCTGCCCGAAGCCCAGCGTGCGATCGCCGAGCGTGTTCTCCAGGGTGGCATTCCCGCCGTCCGCGCCGCCGTGGTCGAACAGAACAAGGTGCTCGCGGCAGAGGGCAAGGAAGTGATTCCCGCCGATGGTCTCGTCACAATGGCAGAGAACCTGTTGCCGAAGCTCCGTGTCGCCGAGTGGCTCGACCGTGCCGACGCAGCAGTCGCGGACATCGATTCGCTCGACCTGCGTGATCTCCGTTCCGTCGTCACCACGGGCGACGACCCGGCGATTGCTCGCGACGAGTCGACTCGTGTCATCGCTGGTCGCCTGAAACAGGGTCTCGCTGCGCGCCAGGAAAAGGATCATGCCGAGTGGCTGGCCGACATCGATGCGGCGCTCGGCGTCGGGCGAGTCGTGCGTGCCCTCAAGTTGTCCTCCCAGCCGCCGAAGGCTGGCGCTCGGTTCCCAGCGGATCTTGCGGGACGTCTTGCAGCAGCGGCCTCTGCTGCCCTTGAAGTCGATGCACCCGCCGATCGGTGGGTTGCGATGCTCGAAGCAGCGGCGTTCAGTCCGGTTCGTGCGCAGTTGTCGGCGGCGGCAATGCCCGCCGCCGTCGCGCCCGAGCTCTTGGCGTGCGTGACTCGCCTTGCTCCGGCCATGCCGCAGGTAGCGGCCAAGTTCGGCGTCACCGTGGCACCCGGAGCCGCGATGCCCCGTCCGCTGCGCCCCACGCGTCCGGTCGACAAGAAGTCGGCTGACAAGCGCGGGGGCAGGCCCTCGAACCGTCCCGAGCGCAAGAAGGAAGCGAGCACCGAAAATGTCTGACATCGTCCAGTACGAAAAGCGCGGCCGCGTGGGAATCATCACGCTGAATCGTCCCGAAGCCCGCAATGCCGTGAACGGCGACGTTGCCAGCGGCGTCGAATCCGCCATCGACCAGATCGAAGCCGACGACGACGTCTGGGTGTCGGTACTTACGGCGAACACCGCGGGCCAGGAGAAGCCGGTGTTCTGCGCCGGTGCCGACCTGAAAGCCATCAATTCGGGCAACGCCGCGGCGTTGAACACGAAGCGCGGTGGATTCGCGGGGCTCACCTATCGCGATCGCCGCAAGCCGGTCATCGTCGCCGTCGACGGTCTTGCCACCGCCGGAGGCTGCGAGATCGTGCTGTCGTGCGACTTGGTCGTTGCGTCGATCCGCTCGGCGTTCGGTCTTGCCGAGGTGAAGCGCAACCTCATCGCAGGTGCCGGTGGACTCTTCCGGTTGCCGCGCGCAATCGGTCAAGCGGCGGCGATGGAGATCATCCTCACTGGTGAGCCGCTCCCCGCGCAGCGCGCCTATGAACTCGGGCTCGTGAACCATTGCGTTGCTCCTGACCAGGTGATGCCGACCGCACTCTCGCTTGCCGAGAAGATCTGTGCCGCGGCACCGCTGGCAGTGTGGGCGAGCCGGAAGGTGGTGCTCGCTGCCGCCTACGAAAGCGATGCCAATCTCATCAAGATGACCAACGAGGAGTTCGGGGGCATCATGTCCTCCGAGGACACGAAGGAAGGTCTGACGGCCTTCATCGAAAAGCGCGCTCCGAACTGGAAGGGCCGCTAGTCGACTTCCCGCTGCGCTGAGTCGTCAGTGCACCAAGAGTTGTGCCGGCATCCTGGCCTCTTCGAAGAGATTCTTCGTTTGTCGGTCACCGGGTAGTGCAAGACCCCGAACGATTGCGCCCGGGTGGAGCGACCGCGCATGGTCGATCACGAGTGCTGCATCCGGCGCGGGTCCGTCGAGGCTGTGAAGCACCGCGGAACCCGACACCACAGTGACGACTCCGGTGGCGGCTCCATGGGTCACCATCACGCTGCGTGAGTTGGGCTGTGAGCCAATGAGATCGACGATCCAGGAGTACGTGTCGATTCCCCGCTGCCCCACACGGTTCGTGCGGTAGGTGGACACACACCGTGCAACAAGCACCTTGTCTTCTGTGACGTCGTGTGTCATGCCCCGAGCCTCCGGCGAACGGCTTCGATCACAAGGCGACGCCGACGGTGCGTCTCTTCGTAGGCACCGATCGTTCGAACGGTTGCATCGTCGCATTCGTCGATCTTGTTGACGACGTCGCCGGAGCTGAGCAGCGCCCATTCCGCCTCGGTCAACGGTAGACCCGGGACGGTGGCACCTTGGCCGGTATCCGGTGGCGCGGGCGTCGCGGCCGCCGTGTCGCGCCCGCCCGATGGCTTGACCGAGCCGCCGTTGAGGCGTGACCAGATGCTGTCGACGATCAACTTTCCGAGAGCGTGCGAATTCCGCAGGTGACGTTCGATCGATCGAACGAGAGCCGTGGGGTCTGTGTCCATGTAGTGACGTCCTCGCGGTTGTGCCGGAGCCAATTGAGTCAGCGGGCGAAGATCGGACAGTCGTCGTCGCCGACGGGACAATTCGGTGCGGCGCGGCGGACCAGGAGGAAGCAGGAAGTGCACATTTCTTCGTCGGCACGACGGGGCTGGAGGGCGTCGCCGTCGACTGATCGCTCGTCGACCTCTTGTTCTTCGTCGTCCTCTGCGGGTTGGTCCTCGGCGGCGACGAGTCGGTCCTTCAGGATCGTGTCGAGGTCGGCCTCGACATCGTCGGGAGTGGTGAGGTCTTCGTCGTCCTCGTCCTCAGCGGCGCGCCGGGCGACGGGTGTGACCTCTTCTTCGGCATCCTCTTCGAACTCTGCGTCGTCGTCGAACTCTTCTGCCTCGGCGACGAACTCCTCTTCATCGAGGTCATCCGGATCGATGTCATCGGCATCGATGTCGGGATCGACGTCTTCTTCTATTTCGACCTGGACTTCGATCTCGAGTTCGTCGTCGATCACGTCGTCGTCATCCGAACCGGCCTTGGCGCCCGTCTTCTTCTTGCCAGCCGACTTGTTCGATTTGTCGTTGGCGGCCTTCTTGGGGGCTGCCTTGTCGGGCTTGCCCTTCTTGCTTGCCATGAACAGCGAACCTTTCTTTCGACCTCTACCGACGATCGATCTGCGCGGGGATATTAGACAGACCGGTGCGTCTCAGGCGCGCACCATAGGGCTTCGTGCCGCCATTCACCCAAATTTCCGATGAACGGGTGGCGTCACGCGCCTTTCAGGACATATTCCGACGGGACTCCGCACGCCGCTCGGCCTCGAGGCGTTCGAGTTCGGGGGCCTCGGTCGTGATGTGTGTCATGGCCTCCGCAATCGCTCGGTGGCCGGCAACGTCGCGAATCAGGCGGTGCATGTCGAGGGCAACCTTCCGGTAAGCCGGGTGCCCCTGCGGGCTCGAGCGTAACTCGAGCATGTGCATCGCCTCGCGGGCGTTGAACTGCATCACGTATCGGATGCGGTAGGCCATGGACACCGCGTAGGACGCCTGTGCGGGGTACTCGCCGACGAGGGCGTCGAAGAGTCCCGCGCTTCGTTCCATTACTTCGTCGAAGACTTCGGCTTGGCCGGCATCGTCGACGAGTTCCGGGCGTACGTAACCGTGATTGGGTGTGAGCGGTTGCCATTCTATGGTGAGCATGCGATGGCGCTGCAGGTCACGGAACGCTCCGTAGTCGGAGAGAACGTCGAACCGGTAGTCCGTCCGTTCGAACGCGCGTCCGGGTCGGTGCCGTCTGTTCGAACGATCGCCGACGTAGGCGCGGATGAGCGAAACCTTCTCGTCGTGAGACATCGCGCCGATTCTGCGGGCGATGGCAGCCTCGCTGCGATTGGTATGGGAATAGCAGATGGCGGCGAGAAGCTTGTCTTCGCCGTCGGGGTCGAAATCTGTCAGTGTCACCGATTCGGTGTTCGAGTCATCGGGACCGACGTCGTCGAACAACGCCCGTACCGCAAGATCGGTTTCGGTGGCAGTGTCGACGAGGTACTGCGACCAACGCCCACCCCGATCGGGCTGGTCGACGCGACGCAGAAAGCTGGGAATGACCTTGCGCAGTTCCTGGAGCATCAAGTCGGCATACAACCTGGCTTCGGGCAGAGAGCTCGACCGCATGCGCAACAGCAGTGACTCGAAGGCCTGGCCGCTGCCGTAGATGCCCACGTTCGACAGGGCCGCGGACGGCAACGCCCCGCGCACGGCATCGAGCGCCTTGGCGCGCGTCGCCTGGCGGTAGACGAAATCGGAGTCTTTCGGGCCCTGGGGCACCACCCTCCGCACGTGGTCGGTGAGTGATTCGACGAGTGCGCTGTAGGAATCGAACATCCGGTCCATGTCGCCGACGTACCTGGTGCCGAACTTGCCGGTGAGGATGTCGGGATCGCGGTAGTAGCGGTACCGGCCGCCGAGGCGAACGTCATAGGAGATGTAGCGCGTGCTCTGCTCGAGGTAGCTCATCAAGCGACCCCACTCGAGAATCTTCGTGAGGATGTTCGAGGCTTGTTCGCAGGCGAGGTGGACTCCGCCAAGCTGTGCCACGGAGTCGTCGCCGTACTCGACGAACACCTTCTCGTAGAGGTCTTCTGCGCGCGCCACCCCAACGGTTGCGTCGAATGTCTGGTCGCCGCGAATGTCGAGTTCACCCACGAACTCGTCGAGGAAGAGCCGTCGCAGGCTCTTCGCGCTGCGGCTGTAGCGGGCGAAAAGAGCGCCCTTCACGACCTCGGGGAGGTTGACGAGGGCGAAGACCGGCGAGTCGAGGTTGGTGAAGTACCGCCGCAGGATGTCGGCCTCGGCGGGTGTGAACTCCTCGGGCACGTAGACCGTCACGGCGTCCAACTCTACGAGTCCGGACGGTGTCGGCGAGGGATCGTGTGGGGCGTCAGAGCACGCCGTCGGGCAGAGGTCCGATGGCGGCGAATTCGGTCTCGACGGCTCGCCGCAGGCCAGCATCGGCCCATACGTCGATGGCGGTCATCGCCAGAATCTTGGCCCCGTCGATCGCGGCCTTGTCGCCGTCGGGGCCGCCCGCGTAGTCGGCGAAGCGGGCCGTGTGGATGGGTACACCACGCGGGGCAACCTGAATCATCGGATGAATCGACGGCGCGAGGTAGCTGACGTTGCCCATGTCGGTCGACCCGACCACCATGCTGTTCGGCGACGGAGCGAGGAACTCGCGCCCCACGGCGCGACCGTTGTCGACGTACGCGGTGAGCAACGCTGCAGAGTCGCGCACGTCGGCATAGGCGTGGTCCTCCCACTCGAGGTCGACGTCGCACCCCGTGGCAAGTGCTGCGCCACGGAAACACGCCTCGACGCGCTCCTTCAGGGGCGCGAGAGTCTCGAGCGTGTCCGAGCGCACGTACCAGTTCATCCGGGAGTACTTCGGAACGATGTTCGGCTTGTCGCCACCGTGGGTGAAGATGCCGTGAACGCGCTCGGTGGGTCGAATGTGCTGACGCAGTGCGGCGATCGAGTTGTAGGCCAAGACAGCCGCGTCGAGGGCGTTGCGACCCATGTGCGGGGCCGCAGCGGCGTGTGCCTCTGCACCGTGGAAGTGGGCACAGCACTCATGAATGGCAATCGCGCGCATCGACGTGATGTCGACGTCGGCGGGATGCACCATCATCGCGGCAGCAAGTCCACGGAACGCTCCGTTTCGTGCCATTGCGATCTTCCCGCCGCCGCCCTCTTCTGCGGGCGTTCCGTACACCTCGAGTCGACCTCCGGTCGACGACACCACGCCATGAAGTGCGAGCGCCGCGCCGAGTCCGGCAGCGGCGATCACATTGTGGCCGCAGGCGTGACCGATTTCGGGTAGCGCGTCGTACTCGAGAATCACACCAACCGCCGGGCCGCTGTCGACGCCATGGCTTGCATGAAACGCGGTGCCGACCCCGAATGCAGATCGCGTGACACCTTCGAACCTCTCCGACAATGCGTCGGTCAAAACGGAATGGGCGTGAGTCTCTTCGTAATTGAGTTCTGGGTGGGCGTGGATATCGCGGCAGGTTTCGATGATCATCGGCGCGAGCCGATCGATGTCGGCGGACACTTCCCTCTTCAGCGCCTCGAGTTCGTTCACGATGCGACTCTACTGAGCGGGAATGTGCGTGTGGGTGGAGTCGGGTGATGTGACGACGTCGACGCCGACGACCCGCTTGATGACGGTCCCATCGGAGAAGAGGGCGCGCACGGGTCGGGCGAATTGCCTTTGGAAACCGACGCCGGTGCCCGCTCGAACCAACGGATGAGGAAGGTGTGTCTCGGTCCGCGTTCGTCTCCAGAAGCCGATTCGCTGGCGTAGCGGCATGGTCGGGGTGATCGACAGCCAGTCGAGGCGACCGTCGTTCGGATGCGCGCGGGAAAACAGGCGTCGTCCACCGACGAACGACAGGGAGGACACGACGCAGAACTCGCCCCGATACCGTCCCCCGATGACGAGCCAACCGGCGGTCTCGTGTCGCTCGACGCGACCGACTTTCGTCGTGAGCAACACCACGAGGGTGTCGAGGGGCAGCCGACGCCACGGTCCGGAGTGTTCTGCCTTTCTGGTGGATACGCCAATCTCGCGAGCCAGGTCATCGGACGCAACGACACCGCCCACGTGGACGTCGACCACGACGCCCCACTCCGAGCCCTTTTCGATCGTCATGACGTGGCTCTCGGTACGTCAGTTCGGTCTGTGACCAGACGATCGACCAGCGGGGCCTCGCTTCCGACGACGAGTCCTCGAAACATCGCCTGCGCCGCGCGACTAGCGGTGCGCGCCAGGTCGCGGTTCGGCGTCGTTCGCTCGATTTGGCGAAGCAGGTCGACGATCTGGCGGACCGTCCGTACGAAGTCCCCCGCACCCATGTCGGGAACGACGTCGAGAATCTGAGCCAAGGTGCCGCCCGATGCCCAGACGGATGCGGCACGGGCAAATCCATTGTCGGGGAATCGGTGCGTCGGGAGACCCGCCGCCTCTTCTGCATCGCGAACGACGAGGCTGAGATCTTCGATCGCTTCGATGGCGGTCTTCGTGGCCTGTGAGGGATGAGGGTGATCGATGTCATCCGATGCGCGTCGTTCGTACACGAACGCCGAAACCGTGGCCGCAAGGTCTGCAACACCCAGGTCGTCGAGAAGTCCACCGTCGATGACCTCGGCGATCAGCATGTCGCACTCGTGAAAAATCCCGGCGAGGACCCGACCCGACGGTGTGAGAGACCAGCCGTCGATGAAGCCGCGCGACCGCAACAAACCGAGAACGCGATCGAAGGTTGCGGCGACCGACCGGGCCTCGCCCGCGAGGTCGTCTTCGATGCGTGCGATGTCACGGCGGATGCGATCGGCGTTGTCGGCCTGACGCATTTTCTCGCGCAGATGCGGATCGGAAGTGATGCCATCGGCCGAGCCTTCGTCGGCCTCGTAGCCGGTGGCCCTGCTCTTGTAGCCCGCAAGCCGTTGTGCCGCTGACTTGAGGTCGGCCGGGTTCCAGACCGAAAAGTCGTCTGACAGGTCGAGTCGGCCGATCATCTTGGGAGTTGCGTCGAAATCGTCGAGCAACAGCCCGCGAACACCCTGCCGCACATCGAGGACGGTCACCTTGAGGCCACGCTTGCGCGCGGCCGTCGCAACAACGAGAAACTTCTCGTCGCCGCGGTCGATGCGCCCGAGGAGGACGTCCCCGGGTGAAAGACCATCCCAAAGCGCCCGGTCGTTCACCGCGCGGGTCGGCCCGTCGACTCCGTAGCCCTTCGCCCGGCGGTAAGCCCAGATGTCTCCGTAGGAACTCTCCGCCTTTTCGATTGCGATCTCGAGGGCCTGCTTTCTTCGCTCGAGTCGGGACTGGATCGCGACGACATTCGAGTTTGACTGGAACTGAGCGAACGAAAGGTTGAGCAGGTGGCGCACCTCGCGCTCCGCGTGTGTTCGCACGAGGTTGACCGTCATGTTGTACGTCGGCCGGAACGCGGAGGTGAGGTTGAACGTCTTGTTCGTCGCGTATCGCGCCACCTCGTCGAGCGACACGAAGGGGCTCCACACCGTGACGGCATGCCCGATCGTGTCGATGCCCCGACGTCCCGCTCTTCCGGTGAGTTGGGTGAAGTCGGACGGCTTCAGCGGCACGTGCCGCTCCCCCGTGTAGCGCGTCAACTTGTCGATGATCACGGTGCGTGCCGGCATGTTGATGCCGACCGCGAGGGTCTCGGTTGCGAAGACAACCTTGATGAGTCCGGCCGTGAAGGCTTCTTCGACCATCTCCTTGAAAGCAGGGACGAGCCCGGCGTGGTGGGGTGCGACTCCGGACGACACGAGATCGACGAAGCCATCAAAATCGAGTGCGCGTCGTTCGTCGTCGCTGAGCCGCGACCCGTGGCGGTCCGCGATCTCGCGGATGCGTTTCGCCTCGGTGCCGGTGACGAAGGAAAGGGCGTTGCGGCGGCAGGCCTTTGCGGCATCGTCGCACTGGTTGCGGCTGAAGATGAAGTAGATGGCCGGCAGCATGTCGAGCTGCTGGAGTTCCTCGATGATTTCCGTCCGCGAAGGTGGACCGACACGCTGGTCCTTGTCGCGGCGCCGATCACCGCGTTGGGGCTGGCCCGTCGACGACACGACACGTTTCAGTTTGTCGTTGATCCGCGAACCATCGAGCGTCGGAAGTACGCGGGTCATCCCGGTCGCCTTGTCGTAGAACGCGTGGTGATGTTCGAGAGGCACGGGGCGCTTCGTCTCGACGATTGCCCGGGTGTCGCCGCGCACGGTCGTCAACCAATCCGCGACCTCGTCGGCATTCGACACCGTGGCCGACAGGCAGACGAGCGCGACCTCGAGCGGGAGATGGATGATGACTTCCTCCCAGACGGGACCACGGTATTCGTCCTGCAGAAAGTGGACTTCATCCAATACGACGAAGGCGAGGTTGTCGAGAGCCTCGGACCGTGCATAGATCATGTTCCGCAACACCTCGGTGGTCATCACGAGCACGGGTGCGTCGGAGTTGATGCTGGTATCCCCCGTCAGGAGACCCACTTCACGCTCGCCGAAGAGTTGTTGGAAGTCACGAAACTTCTGGTTCGACAGCGCCTTCAGTGGTGCCGTGTAGAACGCCCGTCGGCCCGAATCGCGGGCCCGCTTGATGGCGTGCTCGGCGATGAACGTTTTCCCGGAGCCGGTCGGAGCGGCCACGAGAACCGAAGCTCCTTGGTCGAGCGCCGTACACGCCGCGATTTGGAATGGGTCGGGTGCGAAGGTCACGTCGTCGCTCGCGACCGCCGCCGTCGACGCCATGCAATCAGGAAACCGATACCCACCGACAGGGCGTAGAGAATGCACATCGGGAGGGACAGTGCGAAGAGTGAGATCGGGTCGCCCGACGGGGTGATCACCGCCGCGACGAGGAAGATGAGCATGATGGCCCAACGCCATTGCGCCACCAGGGTACGCGGACTGAGAACGTCGACGAGCTGGAGAAAGACGAGAAGAACCGGAAAGAGAAAGCCGATTCCGAACGCAAGAACCATGGCAAAGACGAGGTTCACGTACTTCGTGATTTGGTAGGTCTGCTCGACGTTCGCGCCCGACCAACTGATGAGGAACTCGAGGGCTTTGTCGAGTGTCCAGTACGCGATGTAGCCGCCAAGGGCGAAAAGCAGCACGCTGGAGACGACGAATCCGACGGCATACTTCTTTTCCTTGCGGTGAAGCGCCGGTGCGACGAATCGCCAGATCTGCCACATGATCACCGGCAGGGCGAGAATCAGACCGCCGTAGATGGAGATTCGCATGCGTGCCGCGAGCCCATCGAGCGGCCCGAGTCCGTAGAGCGTGCCGTCACAGTTGAAATCGGGTCGCTCGGCGCAGAGGTCTCGGTACGGAGTCGTGAGGAAGCGGAGGAGCCATTCGTACTGCAAGAGGACGACCAGCATTCCGATTCCGACCGCGAGCAACGATCGGATGATCCGGAAACGCAGTTCGCTGAGATGCTCGGTGAGCGTCGCCTCGTCGTCCTGGCGGCGAACGCGGGATCTTTTAGTTCTGCGCGCCATCGTCATCATCTTCGATTTTGTCCGCCCGCAAGCGAGGTGGCGTTTCCTCGTCCGCAGCGTCGGGGCGTTCGGGCGACGGTTCGTACGGGACGAAAATGGGCTCTGGCTCGCCGCCGCGCATCTTTTCCGGAGGGGGTGTTTCGTCGCCGCTGAACATGCGACGAGCCTCGTTCGCGGTCTTCTTCAATTCGTTGACCGGATCGGAGAAACCGGCGGAAACGTCGCGCTGGATGCCGCCCGCAACCCGCTTCACTTCGTTGTAGACCCGTCCGAACTTTCGCATCGCGTCGGGAAGTTTCTCGGGGCCAAGCACGACGAGCCCGAGGAGAAGAAGCACGACGATTTCTCCGCCCGACAGGTTGAACACAACCCGAGTCTATGAAGACTCCCGCTTGGTGGACCGTTAGTCTCGGCGGACGTGATCGGCTTTGCTCATCGGGGTGCGCGGGCGTACGCGCCGGAGAACACCCTCGAGGCGTTCGCCTTGGCCCTCAGGCTCGGAGCGAATGGTCTCGAAAGTGACGTCTGGCTCACGGCCGACGGCGTGGCAGTCCTCGACCACGACGGAGTCGTGAAGGGTCGTTTCAAGTCGAAGCCGATCGGCGATGTCGACAGTGGCGACCTCCCTGCCCATATTCCGACTCTCGAAACAATGCTGGCGCAGACCCCCGCAACGGTTCCCGTGTCGCTCGATGTCAAGGACCCCGCGGCATTTTCTGCGGTCATCGCCGTTTATCTCGGGCAGCGACCGCACGCCGGCAACTTGCTGTTTCTCTGCCATCCGGATCTCGACGTACTGCGTCGTGAGATCCCGCAGTCGCCCACCGTCAACTTCGTCCACTCGACGCGACTCGCGCGCATGAAGAACGGCCCGGAGCGACATGCAGCCGAACTTCGGGAAGCCGGTGTCGATGTCGTCAACATGCCCTACCCCGACTGGAGCGGTGGGCTCGTGGCGCTGTTCAAGCGCTTCGACCTCGCGTGCTTTGCGTGGGATTGCCAACACGAGCGTCAGATCACGGAAGTCGTGCGGATGGGCGTTGACGCGGTGTACAGCGACTGGCCCGACAGGCTCGCAGACATCGTCAACGGTGGTTGACGATGTCGTTAAAGCCAGCGCCAGCGACCGATCGGCCAGATGACCACGAAGGCTCGGCCAACGATGCTCTTCTTGTCGACGGGCCCGAACACGCGACTGTCCATTGATTGGGGCCGGTTGTCGCCGAGCACGAACACCTGTCCTTCGGGAACCACCACCGGGGCCATCTCGGGTTGACGACAGCGCGCCACGAGATCGGTCTGCGATACGTCGCGGTCCGGGAGATACGACTCTTCGAGAACTTGTCCGTCGACATGAACGACGCAGCCCTTGATGGAGACCGACTCGCCCGGCAGGGCGATGACCCGTTTGATTAGATCGTCGTGTTGGACGCTGCGGCCATTCGACGTGACGCGGTCGAAGACGACGACATCGCCTCGACCAATGTCGCCCAACTTGTAGGACAACTTGTTGACGAGCACCCTGTTCGGCTGAAACAGCGTCGTCTCCATGGACGGACCCGAGATGTAGAACTGCTGCAGGACGAACGTGCGAATTCCGAGCGCCACGAGAAGCGCCACCACGAGGACGACGACCCAATCGAGGACCGCACGGAACGCCTCGGTGCCTCGACCTCCGCCCAACGCCACGGATCCTTCGCCGGGTAGTTCGCTGCGCACCCGAGCGAGGCTACCCGTCGTCACATCGACTCGATGATCTTTTCAACCCTCTCGTCGCGGCTCTTGAACGGGTCCTTGCACAAAACGGTTCGTTGCGCCTGGTCGTTCAACTTCAGGTGCACCCAGTCCACCGTGTAGTCGCGTTTCTTCGCCTTGGCGCGCTTGATGAACTCGCCCCGCAGACGAGCGCGGGTGGTGGTGGGCGCGTTGTCGATCGCGTGCACGATGTCGTCCTCGCTGCAAATCCGCTCGACGAGACCCTTCGATTCGAGCTTGTAGTAGAGACCCCGATCACGACATATGTCGTGATACTGGAGATCGACGAGCTGCGTCTGGGCGTCGCCGAGATCGAGGCCGTGACGTTCGCGGTATTTCTCGATCAGTCGGTACTTGATGACCCAATCGATTTCGCGATCGAGCGAGAGCGGATCCGACTCGAGTTTGGTGACGCAGTATTCCCACATCGACAACGCCCGGTGCTCGAACTCGGGAAACCCCTTTCTGTCGGCATAAGCGAGTGCACGGTCGAGATATTCGCGCTGAATGTCGAGGGCGCTGACGTCCCGGCCGTTTTGCAGGCGGACCGTTCGCCGGCACGTGATGTCGTGGCTGATCTCCCGGATCGCCCTGATCGGATTCTCGAGCGTCATGTCGCGAAGAACAACTGCCGGGTCTTCCATCATGCGCAGCAAACACGCCGTCGACCCCACCTTGAGAAAAGTTGTGTATTCGCTCATGTTCGAGTCGCCAACGATGACGTGCAGGCGACGGTAATGCTCGGCGTCGGCGTGCGGCTCGTCGCGCGTGTTGATGATCGGGCGACTGCGAGTCGTTGCCGAACTCATTCCTTCCCAGATGTGGTCGGCACGTTGTGAAATTGAATACACCGGCCCGCGTGCCGTCTGTGTGATGCGTCCTGCACCGGAGATGACCTGACGTGAAACGAGGAACGGAATGAGAATCTGGCCGATTGCGGCCTGGTCGTCGTCGCGTGCCGTGAGGTAGTTCTCGTGACATCCGTAGGAGTTGCCCGCACTGTCGGTGTTGTTCTTGAACAGATACACGGTGCCGCGAATGCCCTCGTCGCGAAGGCGCTCTTCCGCGGAATACGTGAGGTCTTCGATGCGCCGCTCGCCGGCCTTGTCGTGCACGACGACGTCGTAGATGTTGTCGCACTCGGGGGTCGCGTACTCGGGGTGCGACCCGACATCGAGATACAGCCGTGCACCGTTTTCGAGAAAAACGTTGCTGCTGCGGCCCCAGGAGACAACCTTGCGGAAGAGGTAACGCGCCACCTCGTCGGGGCTGAGTCGACGTTGGCCGCGCAACGTGCACGTGATGCCGTATTCCGTCTCGATTCCGTAGATCCGGCGGTCCATGCGAACGGCGCGACGGGTCAGTTCGCGAGGAGGCGCTCGACCTCGGCGTCATCGAGACGTGCAAAGGCGCGACGCGCTCCGTTGCGGCGGAGAACGGCCACTTCTAGGTCATCGGCCACGAGAGTGCGCTCGGGTCCACTGAGGGCCCGACTGGCGACCTTGATGGCCACGGCGAGATCCGGTGTCGAGGCGAGGTCGGGGGTCAACCTGCCAGCGATCGCATCGGCATCACCACCGAGCACCGAGAAACGCTTCTCGTCGAGCACGGTTCCGTCGTAGAGAATGTGGAAGAGCTGATCGTGCGAGGCATCGACGCCGATTTCGGCGACGAGGATTTCGACCTCGAGCGGCTTCATCTCGTGGGTGAAGGTTTGTCCGAGGATCTGCGCGTACTGATTGGCGAGGCTGCGTGCATCGACGTCCGCCCGCGAATACTGGTAGCCCTTCAAGTCTGCGGCACGTACGCCGGCCACTCTGAGTTGGTCGAATTCGTTGTACTTACCGACCCCGGCGAACGCGATGCGGTCGTAGATTTCGCTCACTTTTCGCAGCGTGTTCGAGGGATTCTCGGCGACGATGGCGATTCCAGCGTCGTACTGAATGGCGACCAGCGCACGACCTCGGGCAATGCCCTTGCGCGCGTAGTCCGCACGATCCTTCATGACCTGCTCGGGGGCCACGTAGAAGGGCATGCTCATCGTCCGTCACCTCCGTTTCGCGCCCGCTGCTCGACCAACAACTCGTCGACGATCGAGGCGAGGCGGGCGTCGTCGACGCGCGACCAGCCGTCGGAGGTGATCGTCGCCGTCACCGGATAGATCCCGCGCAGGGCATCGGGTCCACCCGTCGCCGAATCGGCGTCAGCGGCCTCCCACAGAGCCTTCACGGCGAGTCGAATCGCACCGTCGGCATCGAGGTCCGATCGCCAGCCGACCTTGACCACGGTTCCCGCGTGGAGACTGCCCGAACCGGTTGCGACGTATTCCTTCTCCTCGTAGCGGCCGCCCGTCGGGTCGTAGTCCCAGAGTCGACCGGTGCCCGTAGCCGTGTCGAAGCCGGCAAAGATCGGAACAACGACCATCCCCTGCATGGCCGCCGGGAGGTTCCCCCGCACCAGCATCGACAGCTGGTTTGCCTTGCCCTCGAGAGAGAGCATCATGCCCTCGACCTTTTCGTAGTGCTCGAGTTGCAGCTGGAAGAGCTTGATCATCTCCATTGCGGGCCCAGCGGCTCCGGCGATGGCGACTCCGCTGAAGCGGTCGGCCTCGACGACCTTTTCCATCGAACGATGCGAGATGAGGTTCCCCGACGTCGCGCGCCGGTCACCCGCCATCACCACCCCACCGCCGAATCTCAGTGCCACGCATGTGGTTGCATGCGGAACGCTCACGCGGCCAACGTCACCTGCGGCGAACGGATCGACGCCCGTGCGCCGCAAGAGGTCGAGAAAACTTGCTCCCGGGTTGTCGCCGGGAGCGAAGAACGGCATCGCCATGGCGGGCTATTCACCGCCTTTTTGGACGTAACTCTTCACGAAATCCTCGGCGTTCGATTCGAGCACTTCGTCGATCTCGTCGAGAAGGTCGTCGAGCTCGGCCTTCAACTTCTCACCACGCTCCGTATCGGCGGAAGGTGCCGCGCTGTCGGCGGCCGAGCCTTCTTTTGCGCGGTCCGTGCGTTGCTTTTGGATGCGCTCGGCCATGAGGCAACCGTAGCGAAAAATCCAGAGGTCAGTACATACCGGGGTCGACGAAACCAGAAGTTTCGCTGGCCCCGGCTCCGAGCAAGTCGATGAGATGCCGCGGGCTCGACGCGGTGTCGAGAAGCTCGCCCACGATCGCCTGCGTGCCCCGCAGTGGTTCCATCATCGGCACGCGTCGCAGGGGTTCGTCGCCGATGTCGAAGACCAGACTGTCCCAGTTCGCGGCAACAACCTCGCCCGGCCATTTCTGCAGACACTTGCCTCGAAAGAAGGCCCGAGTCGACGCGGGCGGCTCGCTGACCGCACGTAGCACGTCGGGCTCTGCGCACAGCGTCTCGAGGCCGACGCGTCCGGCGAGACATCGGTCGGGACGCATGTCGTGATACTGGAGATCGATGGCCTTCAACTTCGCGTGACCGGCGGTCAATCCGTGTCGGGCGGCAAAGCCGTCGACGAGGCGTCTCTTTGCGACCCAATCAACGACCCCCGCCATCGAATCAGGGTTCGACTCGAGGCCTTCGAGAACTTCCTTCCAGCGTCGAAGAATCATGTCGGCCTCGCCTTCGTCGCCGGGAGTCTCGATGCACGAGAGACCGAATTGCTGGTTGTATTTCTCGGCGAACTCGAGCAGAAGAAACTGCATCTCGAGGGCCGTGAGGCGTTGGCCGTTGATTCGTTCAACGGTTGCTCCAAGGGAAGGATCGTGGCTCACCGCGGTCATGGAAGGGAGTGGATTGGCGAGTTGAAGGTTGTGCGGAAGGAAGTCGTCTTCGATCATCGCGAGAACGATTGCGGTCGTTCCAACCTTGAGAAAAGTGGCAATCTCGCTCATGTTCGCGTCGCCGACGATGACATGGAGGCGCCTGTAGAGATTGGGGTTGCAGTGCGGTTCGTCGCGGGTGTTGACGATCGGACGCTTGAGGGTCGTTTCGAGGCCGATCTCCTCTTCGAAAAAATCGGCCCGCTGACTGATCTGGTACGGAACCGCGGCCGCTGAACGACCGGGTTGCTCGCATCCGACCTTGCCGGCGCCTGTGAAGACCTGTCGGGTCACGAAGTGGGTCGTGATGAGGCTCGCGAGTCGACCGAAGGGCAGTTCCCTGTCGACGAGGTAGTTCTCGTGACAGCCGTACGAGTTGCCCTTGCCGTCGGAGTTGTTCTTGTAGAGAACGATCTCGTGACCCGGCGGCAACTTCTCGTTGGCGGACAGCGCGCTGCGTCGAATGACCTCCTCGGCGGCCCGGTCGAAAAGGACGACTTGCGCCGCACTTGTGCACTCGGGCGTCGATACCTCGGGGTGCGCATGATCGACGTAGTAACGGGCGCCGTTCGTGAGGACGCTGTTGACGAGATGGGTCTCGACCTCGGGCGGGAATGCATCCTCGAGGGCGAATCCGCGTGCGTCGCTGCCCGGCGTTTCGTCGGCGAAATCCCAACCGGTCAACTGCGGGAAGTTGCCGGCGTAGGCGTTGACGAGGACCGACGAGGCAACCACAGGATTCGAGTCGAATCCGCGGGTGATGATGCCGTACTCGGTTTCGATTCCGCAAACCTTGTGAATTGCCATCTGGCGTCCGTGTCTCAGAGGTACTGACCGGTGGCAGTGCGCTCGATCGCTTTGCCACCGCGCGACGAAGCGGCCCCGGCATGTTCGTTCACGAGGGTTCGGATGAACACGATTCGCTCGCCCTTCTTGCCGGAAATACGGGCCCAGTCGTCGGGGTTCGTCGTGTTTGGGAGGTCCTCGTGTTCCTTGAACTCCTGGCGGACCGACTCCACGAGGTCACCCAACCTGATTCCCCGTTCACCGCCTGCGATTACACGCTTGATGGCCAGTTTCTTTGCCCGACGAACGATGTTTTCGATCATCGCACCCGAGGCGAAATCGCGGAAGTAAAGCGTCTCTTTGTCGCCGTTCTGGTAGGTGACTTCGAGGAAACGGTTTGCGTCGTCGTCGCTGTACATCGCGTCGACCGTTGCCTCGATCATCCGGCGCACGGCATCGTCCGCGTCGGCGTGACCGCCGGTGTCGGGATCGGCGAGATCGAGCGGCAGGTCGGACGTCAGATACCGCGAGAAGATCTGCGTCGCCGAGGCGCGGTCGGGCCGCTCGATCTTGATCTTCACGTCGAGCCGTCCGGGGCGGAGGATCGCGGGATCGATCAGATCCTCGCGGTTCGTTGCTCCGATGACGATGACGTTGCGAAGTCCTTCGACGCCATCGATCTCGGCCAGAAGCTGGGGAACGATCGTGGATTCCATGTCGCTGCTGATGCCGCTGCCGCGCGTTCGGAACATCGAATCCAT
>JAGWWV010000039.1 GCA_018970175.1 Acidobacteriota bacterium | reverse complement strand
CGTGGGGTATTTGCTGGCAACGGCAAGGAGGTCGGCCGCACGCTGGCGTTGCTGCCACAGCGGTGTGCGTTGGTCGGGCCGTCGTCGCGGCAAGAGCAACGCACGACCGGCACATTCACGGAACCGGGCGGCGAACAACGCCGTTTCGGGCAGTGCCGCGACGATCGCCTCTTCGATTCCCTCGGGGTCGAGCATGAGGTCGTCGAGCGGAATCGAGTCGAGGGCCTCGGGAAGTCTGAGCACGATGCCGTCGTCGGCGTACATGGTCTCGACGGGCATGTCGAGACGATCGCGGAGATGTCGCTGGATGGCCATCGACCACGGCGCGTGCACCGGCACCCCGAAGGGCGAATGGATACAGACCCGCCAGTCGCCGAGTTCATCGCGGAATCGTTCGACGACGATGGTGGTGTCGTTCGGAACCACTCCGGTGGACTCGGCCTGTTCAGTGAGATAGTTGACAACGTTCGCTGCCGCGAATGCATCGAGGAAGTGCTCGTCGGCAAGTGTCTTCAACGCCTCGTCGACGGGCAATTCACGGATGCGACGTTGGAACTCTCCGACGGCTCGCCCCAGTTCCACGGGACGACCCAAGAGATCGCCGTGCCAGAAAGGCATCTTCGCCGGCTCTCCGGGGGCCGGGGTGACGATGACTTTCTGGAATGTGATGTCTTCGATGCGCCACGTCGATGCACCGAGGAGAAACGTCTCGCCAGGACGGCTCTCGTAGACCATCTCCTCGTCGAGTTCACCCACACGGGTTCCGTCGGGAAGAAACACGCCGAACAGACCGCGATCGGGGATGGTGCCGCCATTCGTGACGGCCAGACGTTGCGCTCCGTCGCGGGCGCGGACACGGTTGGTGACCCGGTCCCACACGATGCGTGGGCGCAGTTCGTTGAATTCGGTGCTCGGGTATCGCCCCGCGAGCAGGTCGAGCACGTTGTGCAGAATTTCATCGGAGATATCAGCGAAGTTCGCACAACGACGCACGACCGCGGCAAGTTCGTCGACGCCCGTCTCGCCACTGATCGCGACATGGGCGACGATCTGTTGCGCGAGCACGTCGAGCGGGTTGCGCAGATAGTGCGTCGACTCGATGTGTCCGTCGACCATGCGCCGCACCACCACCGCGGATTCGAGAAGATCACCGCGGTGCTTCGGAAAGAGACGCCCCCGACTGGGCTCACCGACGCTGTGCCCCGCGCGACCGATGCGCTGCAGACCCCTGCTCACCGCACCGGGCGACTCGACTTGAATGACAAGATCGACCGCCCCCATGTCGATACCGAGCTCGAGGCTGGACGTCGCAACGAGTCCACGGAGCTTGCCCTTCTTCAGTTGGTCCTCGATGATGATGCGCTGTTCGCGCGCGAGCGAGCCGTGGTGGGCTCGCACGAGGTCGTCGGACAAGCCCTCACTTGCCGCAAGTTCGTTCAGGCTCGCTGCGAGCCGTTCGGCCTGACGTCGTGCATTGCAGAAGATGATGGTGCTGCGGTGCGCGAGAATTTCCTGGAGAATCTCCGGATAGAGGCTTGGCCAGATACTTGCGCGGCGCGGTGTGAGTGCGGCCGTTGCGGGACCGCTGACCAGTTGCGGGGTGTCGGATCGACGGCCGAGGTCACCCATGTCCTCGACGGGCACGCGGACTTCGATCTCGAGGGGCTTGCGCACACCGGCGTCGACGATGGCAACGGGTCGTGGTTGCCCCGCGGAAAATCCACCGAGAAATCGGGCCGTCTCCTCGAGCGGCCGTTGCGTCGCCGAGAGACCGATGCGTTGGGGTTCGGTGCGCGTGATCTCGCACAGCCGTTCGATACTGAGCATGAGATGCGCCCCGCGTTTCGTGCCCGCAAGAGCGTGTATTTCGTCGATGATGACCGTGTCGACGTTGACCAGCGTCTTGCGCGCCTGAGAGGTGAGCATCAAATACAGGCTCTCGGGAGTGGTAATGAGCAGGTCGGGCGGACGACGCAACATCGCCTGACGATCGCGTGTCGGTGTGTCACCGGTGCGCAGACCGACCGTGACCTCGTTCAACGTCTCGCCGCGCCTCTCGGCAGCCAGTGCAATGCCGGTCAATGGTGCGCGCAGATTCTTTTCGACGTCGAATGCCAACGCCCGCAACGGTGAGACATAGAGCACACGTGTGCGTTCACCAACCGGAGGGGGTGGCGACGTGACGAGTTCATTGATCGACCACAGGAATGCGGTGAGTGTCTTTCCGCTCCCCGTTGGTGCACAGATGAGCGTGTGTTCCTTGGCGGCAATGCGCGGCCATCCGGCGGACTGTGGCGGCGTTGGTTCGGGAAACGACGACGCGAACCATTCCGCGACTGCGGGACGAAATGAACCGAGCACTGATGGCGACGCTAATTGAACGGTGCAACAGGACGACCAGCCGGGCCGGGACATTAGGCTCGGCTCCATGCCGCACCCGGGAGAGCACCACCCAGCGTTCGAGGAATACTGCGAGTGCATCTACGAACTCCACGAGGACAACGTCCCGGTCATCCAGGCCCGGATTGCCGAGCGTTTGTCGGTTTCGCGGCCTTCCGTCTCGGAGATGGTGAAGCGAATGGAGGCCGAGGGCCTCGTCCGCACCGACGGCACGTCGATCAACCTCACCGACGCCGGTCTCGGTCTCGCCGTCAGCGTCGTGCGAAAGCACCGGTTGGCTGAGCGCTTCCTCACCGACATCCTCGGCTTGTCGTGGGCAACGGCGCATCGCGAAGCGGGCAAGTGGGAACACGTCATGTCCGACGAAGTCGAAACCGCAATGGTCCGCATCCTCGGCAACCCGATGACGTGTCCGCACGGCAACCCGATTCCCGGCACCGGTTTCGTCGCCGAGGCGGCGAAACCACTCTCCGGCGTCGTCGAAGGCAGTGACTTCACCGTTGCGCGCATTCCCGAAACACTCGAGTTCGCACCGGGCATCCTCGACTTCCTCCAGGAGTCGGAGTTGCTGCCCGGCCGGCGTGGAACCGTCGACATCGCCAACACCGACGGCAGTGTCGTCGTGTCGATCGAGGGTCGCAGCGTCACCGTCGATCCGTACGCATCAGCCCGGCTTCTCGTTGTAGCGGCGAACTGATGCGTCGCTCGACACGATCACCGCGCGTCACCGTTCCGCGCATCACGGTCGCCCTCGTCGCCGGATTGACCCTCGGTGGTTGCGCAACCACGATCGAGGGCGACACCGCCACCACCAGCACGGTCGCGGCCTCGACCACCACGACGATTCCCCGCGGCACCGTCACCGAACTCTTTGGTTCGATCCTCGGTCTCGGTGCGAATCTCGGCAACGACATCGCCTCGGGCGAAATGTCGACCGCTCGGGCAAAGCTGGCCGACATTCGCGCGACGTGGCAGGCAATCACGCCGCAGATCACCGACCTCGGCAGGGACCAATTCGACGACCTGCAACGCCTCATCGGTCTCTATGAAACGGCCGTCGATCGCAGGCGTCCCGCGGATGCCGACAAAGCGACACGCTTCCTCGGGTTGGCGATCGAGCCGTTGATCGCCGCGGGTTAGGTCGTCTTCCTCAACTCATGCAGGCGGGCAAGTCGCGCGCGTACACCACAATGAGTCGCTGGGTCGCCCGAGTCAACGCGACGTAGAGCGCGCGAAGCCCCATCGACTCGTCGTCGACGATGTCAGCGGGCTCGACAACGACGACTCCGTCGAGTTCGAGGCCCTTCACCAGGCTGACCGGCACCACGGTGAGACCGGAGTCGAGCGCGCTGGTCGCCGCGCGACCGTGGGTCACGCCGGCAAGCCCGAACTGCGACGACAGCGACTCGACCATTGCGTCGGGACACACGACGGCAACGTTCCCCGTCGGTAGTTGCTTCCTCAACCGCGCGGTTTCAGCGACGACGCACCGCGCAAGTTCGCCGGTGCCCGACCCGGCACGCACCAGCGAAGGCGGCGCACCGCCACCGCGCACCGACCGCGGTGCACGCAGACCGGGTGCCGCCGCTTCCATCACGCGATCGGCAAGTTCCATGATCGAACCGGGAATGCGGTAACCGACCGACAGCCCGACGACACGCGGCTCCTTGCGATCCGGAAGATGCGCCAACACGTCGTTCCAGGATTCGGGAGCCAGCGCCCCGGTCGCCTGCGCGATGTCACCGACCACGGTCATCGAACCGTTCAACGAACGTCGCGCCACCATGCGAAGTTGCAAGGGAGTGAGGTCCTGCACCTCGTCGACGACGATGTGGCCGTACGTCCGGATCTCGTCGGCCTCGTCGATCTTTCCCGCTTTGCGCGGCGGCGGCCCGAGGACTTCAAAGGCCTCGTCGAGGATGGCAACGTCGTTGTCGCTGAATCGCGCGTCGTCGATGTTGCTGACACGCGGGCGGTACAAGGCGAGGTATTCGTCTTCCGACAGATGTTTCTCCCCCGCCAGACGAAGAAGAGCCTTCGATCCGTAGAGGTCGTTCAACAACTCGGCCGGCGTGAGCACCGGCCACATTCGTTCGAGCGCGGTTCGGTAGTCGGGCAGCGACCGTACGGCGTCACGAACGTGCGTCGCGGTGACACCCGGCTCGCGCCACGAGGATGCGAGAACGGCGAGGAGTTCGTTTTCAACCCAACGCCGCGCGGCGTTGTGCCGACGGAAGCGTCGCCGTGCACCGCGCACGATGTCGGCAGTTGCGTCGGCCGACGCGCGCACGTACCCAAAACGGAAAGGCAACTGCAGATCGTCGCGCAGCGGTCGCTCGCGGTCGGCCGCGGCCTTTGCGACCACCTTCACCATCCGCATGTCTCCCTTCACCTGCGCGGCGCGCCACGAGTCACGCGCGCCGTAGGTGACGCCGGGAACCAGGTCCGCGAGCACCACCTGCTCCACACCGGCCTCGCCCAGGCTCGGTAGGACGCGCTCGATGTAACGCAGGAAGACACGGTTCGGACCGATGACGAGAACACCCTGGTCCTCGAGTGGAAACCGGTACGTGTAGAGAAGGTACGCCGCACGGTGCAACGCGACGACGGTCTTGCCCGTTCCCGGACCACCCTGCACCACGAGGACTCCCGGTTGGGGTGACCGGATGATCTCATCTTGTTCGCTCTGGATGGTCGCGACGATGTCGCCCAACTGCCCCGTGCGGCCGCGTTCGAGCGCCGCCAACAAGGTGCTGTAGCCACGCAGACCCGACGATGCCGTGGCAAGGCCGTCGTCGTCACCAATGCCGATGTGTCCGTCACCGAACAACTCGTCTTCGATACCAAGGAGTTCTCGACCCTGCACGGCGAAGTGCCGGCGCCTGGCGAGACCCATCGTTTCGCGCCCGGTTGCGCGGTAGAACGGCTCGGCAACCGGTGCGCGCCAGTCGATGACAACGGGTTCGCGCTGCTGGTCGGCCACCGCGAGGCGGCCGATGTGGAAGCTTTCGATCTGGTCGGGGCTCTCGGCGTATCGATCGATGCGACCGAACACCAACGCGGCGTCACCGAGGTCGAGCTGGGTGAGCCGGTTGACGAGTGCCTCGTCGAAGACGTCGCGCTCGTAGCGCGCCTGGAACGTGCCCCCGAGGCCCGGCTCGGACAAGTCGCGCAACTTCCAGGCATCGGTGCGGCTCTGTTCGAGACACGCATAGGCGTGGTCGATGAAAGCCTGTTCGTCGGGGAGATCGGGGTGCGTCGCGGTCATGTCGAAAAATGCATATGGCCGTTTTTGGGGTCTGTAGAGCGTACCTGCGCGATGGGTGAATCGGCGCGTGCTGCGCACACATTCCGACATGACCGTGTCATGCTTTTCGCGTCGGGGACGAGTGTCCCACCACCCGTCGCCAGCCCGACAAACAAGCGGTCCCAATAGGGGTGGGACGCATACCGAAAGGACCGCTTCGTGCCACACGTCATTTCTCGTTCACGACTCGTTCGGCTGCTCGTCGTTGCGACGACCTCTGCAACCACGGTGCTCGGGGGGCCTCCTCCGTCGGTGTCAGCGAACGACGACATCGATGTCGGAGGCAGCGGCTCGACCCTGATGGTGGGCCTGAACGTCGGCGAGCCGGGCCACCGTGAGACGACGACGTGCCGCTGGAACACAACAGTTGTCACCGACGGCGACGAAAGATCCCACTACATGGAGCGCGACGGCGTCACGTATCGCTGGTACGCGCGGATCTGTCCCTCGAAGACCACCTCGGGCGGATTCGAGCTCACCTACCACTGGGTTCCCGTCGTCTCGACAGAAACAATGGCGACGCAGGCTTCGACCTATGCGCTCGGCCTCATCCCCGTCCCGCTCGTCGGCACGTCTCCCCCGGCCCACCGCGGTGTGGTCAAGGTGCCGATGTGGTGGTGGGTGTCACGTGCGTCGTGGCGAACCGTCACCGTCAGCGTTTGGCTGCCGACCCCAACCGGTCCGTTGACGGTGCGCGCCACCGCCAAACCCGTACGTTTGTTGGTCGATCCGGCCGACCCCTACGCGCGAGGCGGCGGCAAGCGGCGCTGTGCGGGTCCGGGAATCGCCTGGCAAGAACCGATGGGCGATGCGGCCGTCGGACCGTGTTCCCACGTCTACAACCGTGCGGTGCGCAACGTCTCGGCCCGGGTGTCGATCGAATGGGCGATCACGTGGAAATCGAACCGCGGTGCGAGCGGGCGGCTCCCCAACCGGCGCACGACGAGGCTGGTTCGGGTGTCGGTGGGCGAAATTCAGGCGCTCGTCAGCGATTGACAAAAGACAAAAAAGATGCGACCACGGGTTCTCACTGCGGAATCACAGTTATACGCTGATGAGGCAAGTAATCGAGAAACGAGAAATTGATGCCAATCGGTACCGTGAAGTTCTTCAACGATGAGAAGGGCTACGGCTTCATCTCCCGCGAGGATGGCGACGACATCTTCGTCCACTTCTCCAACATCCAGGGAACCGGTCGGCGCACGCTCGTCTCGGGTCAGTCCGTCGAGTTTGATCTCGGCGAGGGACGCAAGGGCGTCGAAGCCCACAACGTCCGTCCGCTCTAGCCGACGCCTCATCCCGACGTCACGCGCGTGGATTCGTCACGCCCGTGCGGGGCGATGCCACACCGCGTGTGACGGCGTCGCCACCAACTCGAACGAGTCCCCCGCCGAGACGCATCGAGCGTTGCAGTCGGCGATCACAGTGTGGTCGTCGAATTCTTCGGCTGCCTCGGCGCCCGGAATCGGTGGCCACATCAACGTCACTGTGCCGGCTCGCACCACGTTTCGTGAGGTCTGCGAACCAACTCGGACGGTGAACGCTGCAACCGACGTCGACCACCTCGGTACGACCGCGCGCAAGTGAGGTCGTCCGTCGTCGCTTGCGGTGACGACGTACGCGTACGGGCGTCGCGCAACGACATGCGCAACGTCGGACGGCTCGATCTTCACGCTCACATCGCGAAACTACCAGCGCTCCGAATCGATGGAGAGACGCACCGCTTCGCCGAATACAATCGATACGTGACTTCTTCGCGTGAATCGATCATTCTCGAGCGTCGCTTTGTGAACGCTCTCGCGGGCCTCAGCGATGAATCGCTCACCTCGGCGGCACTTGCTCTCGAAGACGAACTCCGCGACGTTCTCGCCCAGGTTGCCGGTCTCGGTGCAACGGCCTACGACGACGAGTCGACCCTGGCCGCTCGCATCCGAGATGGCGCCCAACGCCGGCGGTGCGCCGGTGACGTGTGCGTCGTGTTGTGCGAGCCATGCACCCGACACTGCATCGACGTCCTCGGGTCCGCATCCGACGACCCGACACTCGACGACCTGCGGGCGATCCTCCCCGATGTGACCGAGAAGTTCGGCCTCGACATGGTGCGGCTCATGACGATTCAGTACTCGCTCTCGCTTCAGGGCTTCAAGAAATTGATTGCGGCCGACGAACGGTTTGCGCTGCCCGTTTCGCAGAGCCCGGCAACCCAACTCCGTGTCATCGACGAGGCGGCGCAAGCCGCAAAGCGCGAGGCACGCAAGGCCCGTCGCGCAACCGAAAAAACCAGGAACGAAAAAACGAAGAAGAAGTAGCCGCGCGCGGCGTCAGTTGCGCCCCAGCACCCGTTCGGGGTCGAGAATGATTGCGATTCGGTGCGTCCCCGGTGGGTCGAATGCGGCGCCGTCGGCGTGTCCGTGTTTGCGGACGACGGCATCCCTGAACGAATAGTCGGGGTCGTCGACCACGGTGAGGGGTCCCCGCAGTTCGACGTAGTGCGACTCATTCGTCGGGTCGATGACACTGAACGACCCAACGGCTGCCCGCAGTGCATTCACGTGTTTTTGCCGACCCGCGCGCGTGCTCACCACCAATTTGCCCTCCCGCCACAAGAACCAGACCGGGGTCGCGTTCGGTACACCCCCACGATCAGCAATGCAGAGGGTCCCCGTGACCGGCTCGTTCAGGATCCGTTCGGCGTTCTCCGACAACTGGAACTGTTTCGGCAATTTTGCGTTTTCGTTCACGTTCACCCCGTTCGGTGCGAGCCTTTTCGAAGCCCTTATCTGTGTCACTACTATGACGTTGGCGGGGCTGAACAAATCGTAAAGCCTCTGTTTCCACACACAAAGGGGAAGGGATTCGCGAAATGGCGAACGTTGTACGGGCGGCTCTGTTGCAGACCGACTGGCCCGGTTCGAAAGAGGCCATGATCGACAAGCACGAGGCGGCGGCCCACGAGGCAAAGAAGCAGGGAGCGCAGGTGATGTGCTTCCAGGAACTCTTCTACGGGCCCTACTTCTGTCAGGTCCAGGACGCCGAGTACTACTCGTACACCGAGTACATCCCCGACGGCCCGACAACCAAGCGCTTCCAAAGTGTCGCAAAGGAACTCGGCATGGTGCTCGTGCTTCCGATGTACGAAGTGGTGCAGCCTGGCGTGTACTACAACACCGCCGCCGTCATCGACGCCGACGGCACGTACCTCGGCAAGTACCGCAAGCAGCACATCCCGCAGGTCAAGGGCTTCTGGGAGAAGTTCTACTTCAAGCCGGGAACGGGCGGCTATCCCGTGTTCCAGACCGCGGTCGGCAAGGTCGGTGTCTACATCTGTTACGACCGCCACTTCCCCGAGGGCTGGCGAGCGCTCGGCGTGAACGGCGCCGAAATCGTCTTCAACCCGTCGGCCACGCACCGCGGACTCTCCGAGTATCTCTGGCGCATCGAACAGCCGGCGTCGGCGGTCGCCAACATGTACTACGTCGGCGCAATCAACCGCGTCGGCATCGAGCCACTGGGCGAAAACGACTTCTATGGCCAGTCGTACTTCGTCGATCCCGAGGGCAAGTTCGTCGGTGAAGTCGGCGACCCGTACAAGGCCGAGCTGATCGTGCGCGACCTCGACATGGACAAGATCAAACAGGTCCGCGACCGCTGGGCGTTCTACCGGGACCGCCGTCCCGACGCCTACGACGACTTGATCGAAAGCCGCCTTGGTGGCTGAGAAAATCACGGAAAGCCGCCTCGACGGCTGAACAAACAGGGGAACCATGGCACGCACACTCATCGTCAACGGCACCATCATCAGCCCGACGGGCCTCAGCGCCGGTGACGTCCTCGTCGAGGGCGAAACCATCGCAGCAATCTTCCAGCCCGGCCAGGTTGCCGCGCTCGGCGTCACCGCCGATCGCACCATCGACGCAAAGGGCAAGTACATCATTCCGGGCGGCATCGACGTCCACACCCACATGGAACTGCCCTTCGGTGGCACAGAGGCATCCGACACGTTCGAGACGGGTAGCAACGCGGCGGCGTGGGGCGGAATCACCACCATCGTCGACATGGCACTTCAGCGTTACGGCGAAAACGTGCAGGACGGCCTGGCCACGTGGCACCGCAAGGCCGAGGGCAACTGCTCGATCGACTACGCGTTCCACCAGATCATCGGTGGCATCGACGAGCAATCACTGAAGGACATGACCTATTTGGTCGAACACGAGGGTGTCACGTCGTTCAAGTTGTTCATGGCGTACCCGGGCGTTTTCTACAGCGACGACGGCCAGATCCTCCGCGCGATGCAAACCGCAAGTGACAATGGCGCTGTCATCATGATGCACGCCGAAAACGGCATCGCCATCGACGTGTTGGTTGCCCAACATCTCGCGCGCCGCGAGACCGACCCCAAGTACCACTCGATCAGCCGACCGAGCCTCCTCGAAGGCGAAGCCACCCACCGCGCGATCGTGTTGTCGAAGGTGGCGGGCAACGTTCCGCTGTACATCGTGCACATGTCGGCGGCCGAGGCTCTCGACGAAGTGGCACAAGCGCAGAACGAAGGCCTCAACGTTTTTGCCGAGACCTGCCCGCAGTACCTCTACATGACCCTCGAAGACCACCTCGCACAGCCGGGCTTCGAAGGCGCAAAGTACGTGTGCAGCCCGCCGATCCGCTCGAAGCACGACCACAGACACCACCACAAGGATCTGTGGAAGGGCCTGCGGATGAACGAGCTCGCCATCGTCTCCACCGACCACTGCCCCTTCTGCATGAAGGACCAGAAGGAACTCGGTATGGGCGACTTCTCGAAGATCCCGAACGGCATCGCCGGAGTCGAGCACCGCATGGAGTTGATCTACCAGGGTGTCGTCCTCGGCGAGATCAGCCTCGAGCGCTGGGTCGAGACCTGCTGCACCACGCCGGCACGCATGTTCGGTATGTACCCGAAAAAGGGCATCATCGCTCCCGGCTCCGACGCGGACATCGTGATCTGGGACCCGAACTCGAAGACGAAGATCGGCATCAACGACAAGCACCACATGAACACCGACCACAGCGCGTGGGAGGGAACCGTGATCGACGGAAAGGTCGACACCGTCATGTCCCGCGGCATGATCGTCATGGAAAACGACAAGTTCACGGGTCGCAAGGGTCACGGCAAGTACGTGCGTCGCGGCCTCAGCCAGTACCTGCACTGAGAGAAAAGAGAAAAAAGATGAAGCGCGTTTCCCATTGGATCGACGGCAAGGTCGTTGCCGGCACATCCGGTCGTTCAGGCAAGGTCTTCAACCCCGCAACGGGTGAGGTGCAGGCAGAAGTCGACTTCGCTGACGTGTCGGAGATCGACCGTGCAGTCTCCACGGCAAAGGCCGCCCTCCCTGCCTGGCGTGCGACGAACCTGTCGCGCCGCGCCGAGATCATGTTCAACCTGCGTGAACTGATCGACGCCAACCGCAAGGAGATCGCCTCGTTGCTCTCGCTCGAGCACGGCAAGGTGATTTCCGATGCGCTGGGCGAAGTCGCGCGCGGACTCGAGAACATCGAATTCTCCTGCGGTATTCCCCATTTGCTGAAGGGTTCGTACAGCGAGCAGGCGTCGTCGGGCGTCGACGTCTACAACATTCGTCAGCCGCTCGGCGTCGTCGCCGGCATCACGCCCTTCAACTTCCCCGCGATGGTTCCGATGTGGATGTTCTCCACCGCTCTCGCCTGCGGCAACACCTTCGTTCTCAAGCCGAGCGAAAAGGACCCGTCCGTCACGATGTTCGTGGCGGAGCTGCTGAAGCAGGCCGGCCTGCCCGATGGCGTCTACAACATCGTTCACGGCGACAAGGTCGCAGTCGATCGCCTTCTCGATCATCCCGACATCTCGGCCGTTTCGTTCGTCGGGTCGACTCCGATCGCCAAGTACATCTACGAAACGGGCACGCGCAACGGCAAGCGGGTGCAGGCCCTCGGTGGTGCAAAGAACCACATGCTGGTACTCCCCGATGCCGACCTCGACATGGCGGCCGACGCCGCGGTCAGTGCGGCATACGGCTCGGCCGGCGAACGGTGCATGGCGATCTCGGTGCTGCTGGCCCACGAAACCATCGCCGACTCACTCGTCGGAAAGATCCAAGAGCGCATCCCGAACATCAAGGTCGGCCCGGGCGACGAACCCGGCAACGAGATGGGTCCGCTCATCACCGGCGAGCATCGCGACAAAGTCGCAAGCTACGTCGATGGGGCCGCCAAGCAGGGCGCGAAGGTGGTCGTCGACGGCCGCGAGGGCGCTCCGCGCGACGGTTTCTTCCTGAAGCCGAGCCTCATCGACAACGCCAAGCCGGGCATGGCCTGTTACGACGACGAAATCTTCGGCCCGGTCCTCACCGTCGTGCGTGTGTCGAGCTACGACGAGGGCGTCAACCTCATCAATTCGAACCAGTACGGCAACGGCACGGCAATCTTCACCCGCGATGGTGGCGTCGCCCGCCAGTTCCAGTTCGACATCAACGTCGGAATGGTGGGCATCAACGTGCCGATCCCGGTTCCGGTGTCGTACTACTCGTTCGGCGGCTGGAAGGCGTCGCTCTTCGGTGACCAGCACATGTACGGCCCCGAAGGCATCAACTTCTTCACGCGCAGCAAGGTGGTCACGTCACGTTGGCCCGACCCGCGTACGTCGAAGGTCGATCTCGGCTTCCCGCAGAACCGTTAGTCGATCGGCAACAAGGGGGTAGTCGGAATGGATCTCGGAGTCGTACTGCAGACAACGCCACCCGCGGCGCGGGTCATCGAACTCGCCAAGCGGGCCGAGGCGTTCGGGTTCACGCACGTCTGGACTTTCGACAGTCACATTCTCTGGGAAGAGCCGTACCCCATCTATTCGAAGATCCTCGACTCGACGAACAACGTGATCGTCGGACCTATGGTCACGAACCCGGCAACACGCGACTGGACGGTCACGGCCAGCTTGTTTGCGACGTTGAACGAGATGTACGGCAACCGCACGGTCATCGGCATCGGGCGTGGAGATTCCGCGGTTCGCGTCACAAACGGCAAACCCACCACCCTCGCGACGCTGCGCGAGAGCATCCACGTCATCCGTGAACTCGCCAACGGCCGCGGCGTGCAGTACAACGGCTCCGAGATCCGCTTCCCGTGGGCCGGCAAGAGTCGAGCCGAGGTGTGGGTTGCTGCGTACGGCCCGAAGGCGTTGCAGTTGACGGGCGAAGTCGGCGACGGCTTCATCCTGCAGTTGGCCGACCCCAGCATCACCGCCTGGACCATCAAGGCGGTCCGCGATGCCGCCGCGGCCGCGGGGCGTGACCCGAAGTCGGTCAAGATCTGTGTCGCTGCACCGGCGTACGTCGGGTCCGACATGGCCCACATGCGCGACCAGTGCCGCTGGTTCGGCGGCATGGTCGGCAATCACGTCGCCGACATCGTCGCCCGCTACGGCGAGAACTCAGAGGTACCAAAAGCCCTCACCGACTACATCAAGGGACGCCAGGGCTACGACTACAACGAACACGGTCGTGCCGGCAACAGCCACACGACCTTCGTGCCCGACGAGATCGTCGACCGCTTCTGCATTCTCGGCACGCCCGAACAGCACGTGGCGCGACTGCGCGAACTCGAGGCACTGGGTGTCGATCAGTTCTCGATCTATCTTCAGCACGACGGCAAGGACCAGACACTCGAGGCCTACGGCGAACGCATCATGCCCGCGCTCGCGGAATCGGTGCGGGCAAAGCAATGAGCCCCCTCGCGCAACGCATCGTTCGTCGCTTTGCGATGTTCGTCGTTGCGCTGCTGTTCGTCGCCACGCTGTGGGAGCTGTACAAGGTCGTCGGGCCCGAAGACGGTGGCGCACTCTTCGGCATCAACATCCTTCCTCGGTCGAACGATCGCGCGATGCCCCATGTCTGGGACATGCTCTCGCGCTACACCCGCCCGGAACTGCGTTCGTCCGAGCGCAAGATCTGGCGGGTCGTTCTTGCCGGGGCGTGGTTTTCCTTCCGTCTGTCGCTCGTCGGCTTTGCCATCGGAACCACGGTCGGCGTTCTTCTCGCGACCTTGATGGCGCGATTCAAGGTCGTCGAACGCGGGCTTCTTCCCTACCTCGTCGTCTCCCAGACCGTTCCCCTCATCGCGCTTGCCCCTCTCGTCGTCTCGTGGGGCGGCAAGCTCGAGATCTTCGGCTACGAATGGCCACGTTGGTTGTCGGCCTCGGTGCTCGGCGCATTCCTCGCCTTCTTTCCCGTTGCCGTCGGCACCCTGCGCGGTCTCACCTCGGCCAACCCCGCCTCGCTCGAGCTGATGGACTCTTATGCCGCCACGTGGACCCAGACTCTCCTTCGACTTCGATTTCCTGCCGCGGTTCCGTTCATGGTCCCGGCTTTCAAGCTCGCGGCATCGGCCTCGGTGATCGGCGTCGTGGTTGCCGAAATCTCGACGGGACTGAAGGGTGGCATCGGCCGACTCATCATCGAGTACGCCCGCGAGGCGACGGGAGACCCGGCAAAGGTCTTCACCGCCGTGTTCGGCGCCGCACTCCTCGGCCTCGCCATGGCCGGCCTGGTCGCCGCGTTCGACCTCTATGTCATGCGCAACCGCCCCAAAGAGGCGACGTAACGGTCAGGAAGAACGGAACGAAACATGTCGACAGTCAGCGTCAACAACCTGAACAAGATCTTCAACAAGGGCCAGGCCAACCAGGTCGATGCCCTCGTTGACGTGTCGCTGTCAATCGAACAGGGTGAGTTCGTCTCGCTCATCGGCCCGTCGGGCTGCGGCAAGTCGACGCTGTTGCGTTTGATCGCCAATCTCCTCGAGCCGACATCGGGAGACGTCGTCGTCGCCGGCAAGTCGGCAAAACAGGCCCGCCTCGACCAGGACTACGGCATGGCCTTTCAACAGGCCGGCCTCTTCGACTGGCGCACAGTGGCGAAGAACATCGAACTGCCGCTCGAACTGAAGGGTTGGGACAAGGCGAAGCGCGAGGCGCGGGCGAAAGAGATGCTCGACCTCGTCAAGTTGCCCGAGTTCGCCGCCCACTTCCCGTGGCAACTGTCCGGAGGCATGCAGCAGCGCGTCGCCATCGCCCGCGCTCTTGCCGCGCACCCACCGTTGCTTCTCATGGACGAGCCGTTCGGAGCTCTCGACGAAATGACACGTGAGCACATGCAGGCCGAACTGCTCAGCATCTGCGCCAAGACGGGCACGACCGTCGTCTTCGTCACGCACTCGATCCCCGAGGCCGTCTACCTCTCGAATCGGGTGGTCGTCATGTCGCCACGGCCCGGTCGCATCACCAAGATCGTCGACGTGAACCTCGACGGTCAGCGCAACGAATCCACCCGTGAACGTCCCGAGTTCTTCGCCGCCATCACGTCCGTACGCGAGGCACTCCGCGCCGGGGGCGGGCACGCGCACACCGGAGCCGGGGTCGAGGACCGCTGATGACCGCCCGCCTCCGCACCGCGCTGCCGCCGATCGTCTTCGGCGTGGCCTTCATCGCTTGGTGGGAGGCTGCCGTCAAGATCTTCGACCTGAAGCCCTACTTCCTCTCGGCGCCGTCCAAGATCTGGGACCAGTTCGCCAACAACAAGAGCCTCATCTGGGAGGCAACCCGGGTGTCGGGCACCAACGCTCTCGCGGGCCTCGTCGCCGGAACCATCCTCGGCGTCGCGATGAGCTTTCTCCTCAGCCGCTACAGGGTTCTCGGCGACATCGTCACTCCCCTTGCCATCGCGTTGAATGCGGTCCCGATCTTCGTTCTCGTCGCCGTGCTCAACAACATGTACAGCATCACGAGCGAAATTCCCCGCCGACTGATGGTCACACTCGTCGTCTACTTCATCGTCCTCGTCAACGTGGCAAAGGGACTCACCCAGGTCAGTCCCACACAGTTGGAACTGATGCACTCGTACGCAGCATCCGAATCGGCGATCCTCCGCAAGGTTCGGGTCCCCAATGCGATTCCCTACTTGTTCACGGCGCTCAAGATCTCCGCGCCTGCGGCGGTCATCACTGCCTTCGTCTCCGAGTACTTCGGTGGTTCACAGAACGGTCTCGGCAGTCGCATCACGAGCAACATTGCGAATTCGAAGAACGCCGCAGCCTGGGCCTACGTCCTTGGCGCGTGCCTTTTGGGCCTCGCGTTCTATCTGGTCTCCATCATTGTGGAGAGCGCCGCTACACCCGGCGGCGCGAAGCGCACTTCGGGGCGTTCGCAATGAACGCACCGACCGACAAAGACAGCGGGACACCCCCGCGGGGAGGAATACAAAACACATGAAGAACCGTCTAGTGAAGAGGCTTGCGGTTGGTGCCGTTGCCCTGTCGCTCGTCGCCGCCGCGTGCGGTGACGACAACGACTCGGACAGCTCCACCGCCGACACCACGGCTGCAACCGAGGAGACGACGGCACCGGCGGACACCACCGCCACCGCCGACACCACCGCTGCTGCCGCCGCGGAGTGCACCGAGCCGACCAAGATCAAGCTGCAGCTGCAGTGGTTCATCCAGGCCCAGTTCGCCGGCTACTTCGCCGCGCAGGATCAGGGCTACTACGCAGACCAGTGCCTCGACGTCGAGATCGTCGAAGGCGGCGTGGACATCGTTCCCCAGCAGCAGCTGGCCGATGGCGCCGTCGACTTCGCCCTCTCGTGGGTTCCGAAGGCGCTCGCCAGCCGCGAGGCCGGTGCGAACATCGTGAACATCGCACAGGTGTTCGCGCGTTCGGGCACCCTGCAGGTGTCGTTCAAGGACAAGGGCATCACGTCCGCAGCGGACTTCAAGGGCAAGAAGATCGGGAACTGGGGCTTCGGCAACGAGTTCGAGATCTTCGCCGCGCTCACGAAGGCCGGTCTCGACCCCGCAAAGGACGTCGAGCTCGTCCAGCAGCAATTCGACATGGCCGCGCTGCTTGCCGGCGATATCGATGCCGCGGAAGCGATGACGTACAACGAGTACGCACAGGTCCTCGAGGCGAAGAACCCCGAGACCGGCGAGCTCTACAAGCCCGAAGACCTCAACGTCGTTTCGTACGAAGCCGAGGGTGTGGGCATGTTGCAGGACGCCATTTGGGCGAGCGGTGAGAAGCTTGCGAGCGACGAGGCCTACAAGGCCACCGCCGTCAAGTTCGTTGCCGCCTCGCTGAAGGGTTGGGCGTACTGCCGCGACAACGCCGAATCCTGCCGCGACATCGTCGTTGCCAAGGGTTCGAAGTTGGGCAACAGCCATCAGCTGTGGCAGATGAACGAAGTCAACAAGCTCATCTGGCCGGCCGCAGGTGGCGTGGGTGCAATCGACGCAGCAGCGTGGGACCGCACCGCGGCTCTTGCCCAGGAGACGAAGAACCTCGAGGGCAAGACCGTCCTCACCAAGGCTCCTGACGCAGCGGCGTACACCAACGACATCGTCACCGAGGCGCTCGCGCTCCTCGAAGCGGATGGCGTCGACACCAAGGGCGACGGCTTCGCGCCGATCGAGGTCACCCTCAACGAGGGCGGCAACTGATCAGCCTGATCACGCAAGAATGAAAGAGCCCGGGTCGCACGACCCGGGCTCTTTTCTTTGTCCGAAGTGCTTGGGTAAGGTCGCGTTACTTGCCCGTGTAGTACGAGTCGGCAACGTTCAGGGCCTCGTCGATGATCGCCAGACCGTCACGCATCTCCTGGTCGGTGATGACGAGCGGCGGAACCACGTGCACGCGGTTGAAGTGCGTGAAGGGCCACAGGTTCTGGGCCTTGCAGGCCGTGATGACGTCGACCATCGGCTTGTTGTCGGCGCCGGCGGCGTTGAACGGCACCAGGGGTTCGCGCGTCGCGCGGTCACGCACCAGTTCGATCGCCCAGAACACCCCGAGACCACGGACATCGCCGACCGACGGGTGCTTGTCCTTCAACTTCTGCAGTTCGGGCCCGACGATGTCGTTGCCAAGGTGGCGGGCGTGTTCGACGATCTTTTCTTCCTTG
>JAGWWV010000038.1 GCA_018970175.1 Acidobacteriota bacterium | reverse complement strand
ACGACTTCGGCCCGTACGCGCACCCGGGTGAGTTCGCCTTCGTGCAGGACTCGGCCAAGGCCGGCGAAGACGAGGGTTACGCGATGGGGTTCGTGTACTACAGCGACACGGAAACCTCCGAGCTCGTCATCCTCGACGCAACCGACATGGCAAAGCCTCCGGTCGCCCGCGTGCATCTGCCCCAGCGCGTGCCGTTCGGCTTCCACGGCAGCTGGGTCGACGACTCGATCTTCAACTGACGCAGCGGCCTGCACGACCGCGATCGGGTACACATCTCACGCATCGTTCATCTTGCGCGCCCCGATGCTCGGCGGCATGGGATCAGTCGATTATCCGCAGGGAAAACGTCTCGTCGGCAAGGTCGCGTTGGTGACCGGCGCCGCGAGGGGCATGGGTGCGAGTTTCGCGAGGGCGATGGTGGCCCAGGGTGCGAGTGTCATCGTTGGTGACTTTCGCGACGAGGAAGGTCTGGCCGTCGAGGCTGAACTCGGCGAGGCGGCGATGTACGTGCACCTCGACGTGACGAACCGCGCCGACTGGCGTCACGCCGTCGATGCGGCCGTCGCGCGATTCGGAAAGTTGAACGTTCTCGTCAACAACGCCGGCATCCTCGCTGTGGGCCCTGTCGACGACTTCGCGGCGTCGGAGTGGGATCGGGTTATCGCCATCAACTTGACCGGGGCGTTCAACGGAATCCAAGCGGCGCTGCCGGCCATGAGGTCTGCGACACCCGGCTCGATCATCAACATCTCGTCGACCGCCGGGCTGAAGGGGTATGGCGGCCTCGTCGGCTACACAGCCTCGAAGTTCGGTCTGCGCGGCCTGACCAAAGCAGTCGCACTCGATCTCGGCGCTTCGGGTATTCGATGCAACTCGGTTCATCCCGGAGCGGTTCTCACGCCGATGACGGATGGCATGGACATGTCGCAACCGCACGTCGCGATGAAGCGGGCGGGGCTTCCGCACGAACTTGCGCATCTCGTCGTCTTTCTCGCGAGCGACGAGTCGAGTTATTGCACGGGGGCCGAGTTCGTTGCCGACGGGGGAGAGATGGCCGGTCTTGCGACGCTCACGGTCGGGTCGTCGGGGTGAAACGACGCCGCGACGACTACCTTGCCTCGTCATGATCGTCGTCGCTGCACAACTGGATTTCGCCGACCAAGCCACCCGCGACGACGTCGTCGCCGTGTCGGCACCGATTCAAAAAGCGACGCGCGACGACGAACCGGGTTGTCATGCGTATTGCTTCGCCGCCGACCCGTGCCACCCGACGCGTATCCAGGTTTATGAGCTGTGGGAAGACGAGGCGTCGCTCGCAGCTCACTTCACGCACGCGAACTACCTCGCGATGCGCGATCTGCTGATCGGCCGCAAGCCGACCGGCAGTTGGAACCGTATGTACCTGACCACCCGTGACGAACCGGTCTACGGACCCGAGGGTCAGGTGCGCAGCAAGTTCTTCGTCGACTGAATGCTGCGCGTGCTGCCGAACCGGTGACTGCTGTCCCGCGAGGGTCGGTCGCAGTGGACTTACGATTCGGTCCATGGTCGTTGCGGTGATTGACATGGCGAAGAGCCGAACCCTGGTGCGCAGGTCGCTTCTCACGTTGATCGGCGTACCGATCGGAATTGCGTTCCTGATCGTGTGGAGCGTGATGGTGAAAACCAGTCCGACCGTCGCCGACGACGACAGGATCAGGGGCTGGGAGTCGGTCTGGCGGGAACTGCCCGCGACTCTGTTCCTCTGCTCGGTTCCCGTCGTCGGACTCGTCCTTGCCGTGCGCGCCGGTCGGCGAGGAGACATCGAAGGTGCGCTCCGGGCGATCTGGTGGCAAGCAGCGGCTCTCTTCATTGCCCTCTTGATCGTCGTTCCGGGGAGCACCGAAAACATCATGACCACGCGACCCGCGACCGTGAAGTGGCTCTTGTTGCCGGTCCAGACGGCAATCACTGCCTTAGCCGTTCTCGTCAGTCGCAGGCGCGTGCAGTCGAACCGCTGAGGCGATTTTCGACTCCCTCTCCACCTGAGTGAGGGAGGTTTGTCGCAACGCTGCGAATCCCCGCGTCCGTAGGTTCGGGTCGATGAGGCGCCTGCATGGATTTCGAATCGTTGTCGTCGTCGCGACCATGACCTTTGGTCTGGTGGGGTGTTCGCTGACCCGCACCCGCGACAAGAACACGGTGAAGACCGCCGAAGAGTTGGCCGCTTCGCTTCTCACGTACGAAGACCTGGAGGGCGAGTGGAAGTTGAACCCCGGTCCCGATGGTGCGAGCCTTCCTGCATCGGGCGTCATCACCGATGCCGTGAGAGGCATGCTCCCGCGGGTCGAGGTGTGTGAGAAGACGAACCAGGCCGCGAGAGACGCGCTCGACAAGCTGCAGTGGCAGGCGTTCCGTCAGCTCGACAAAACCGTCGACAATCCGATCAAACCACCCGCGGATCGCGCGGGACACATGGAGTTTGTCCAGCAGTTGGCCGTGTCGGGCGAGCCCGATGAACTCGAGTCGATGTTCGACGACATCGCGCCGGGTTTCCTCGACTGCCTCGGCGAGGTTCCCGCGGGTGAAGAAGGCCCGGCAACGATCAGCGAGGTCGACATCGATCCCGTCGGTGATCAGCGCGTTGCAGTCCTCGCTCAAATCGAAGAGGCGGGAGGTGGAGGTATGTGGAACGTCTATTCCACGCTCGTTCGTTCGCACTCGGTGTTGATGTCGGTCACGATGGTCGACATCGCTCTCGGCGGTCTTGACGCCGAATTGGGTGTCTCCGACCTCGATGCCGTCCTCTCGGCCGCGTTGTCGAAGTTTTGATTGAAATTGGTGGAGCTGGGGGGAATCGAACCCCCGTCCATCAGGTGTTGAACGCGCGTGCTACGACCATTCCCAACTTCGAGGCTGACGCAACCTCACCGGCGGGTCGGCTGACCGGTTGCCCGGACAGCGGATCGTCTTTCCGATCGGTCAGCGCGCTTTCGTGCTGTCAGCGTTCTTTCACGCCGTCATCCACCGCTTCTGTTGCCGGGCTGCGGTGAACTGGCCCCGTGCGGCCTCGCGGCTCACGAGTGCTCTCTGACACCTGATGAATCAGGCGGCGAGAGCGAATTGCTCGTTGGCAATTATGTTTTTGCCCCGTTTTTCGAGTCTGAGCAACTCGGGTCGCACGATCGCCCAGCGGACCTGCTGTCGAAACCTGTCAGCCCCGTTGTGTGAACGTGCCGTCAGTGTAGGGCCGGGGTGGGCGATACCGTCGCCGACGTGACAGGGGAGTCAGGTTTCGTTGCGCTGTCGAAGCGTGCGCAGGTGTCCCGCATGCGCGCGGTGGCAGTCGAGGCGCTGCGTAGTTTTCCCGTTTCTGTTGATCGATTGACCCTTCTCGAACACGGCTTCAACACGACATTCCGTGTCGATACGACCGATGGCACGAAGTTGGCGATGAGAATCAATGTCAATTCGCGTCGCTCGCCTGCGAACATCGCGGCAGAACTGCAGTGGATCGATGCGCTGGCGCGGGATACAGATCTCACGGTTGCTGCTCCACTGCGCACGACCGGCGGAGACCTAGTTGCGTCGGTGTTTTCCCCCGACCTCGAACGTGATCTCAGTGTCGCGGTGTTCAGCTGGTTGAACGGTCGCGATCTTGGTGAAGCACCGACGCTCGAAAAGATGCGTGCGGCAGGCCGGGCGATGGCCACCCTGCATGGCCACGGTGCAACGTGGCGTCCGTCCAGCGGTGCCGAGATGTCGGTGTTCGATGAGCCGTTCTGGACAATTCCCGATCGCCTGACGCCCGAAAACCTGGGAATCGATGGTGATGGCTTCGCCATCATCCGCACGACGGTTGATCGGTCGGCGTCGACGATGAAGCGATTGTTCGCGGCCGGATCACCCCAGCCCATCCACACCGACCTGCACAACTGGAACATGAAGTGGTATCGAGGTCGTTTGTCGGTGTTCGACTTCGATGACAGTGGCATCGGTCTTCCGATTCAGGACCTCGCGGTGGCCACGTACTACAGGCGACCGGAGCACGACCATGTCGACGCGTTGTTCGAGGGGTACGTGTCCGACCGGCCGCTTCCCGAATTCTCAGTCGAAGATTTCGAAACTCTCGTGGCCCACCGGAACCTGCTGTTGTTGAACGATCTGTTGGTGACGACCAACGCCGAGCATCGGGCGATCATTCCGAACTTCATACGCAACACCGTGGTGAAGTTGCGCAACTTTCTGGACACCGGCGAGTACCGCCACGATGTCGAAGGACTTATGCCGCTGGGCTAGACGAAGGACATCAACTGAGGACGTGAACCTCGACGAATCGCTGGGCCTCCCTAGCGAGTTTTGTGTCGGTGGTTATCAAGGTGTGTTCAAGCTGCTTCGCTAGCGATACGTAGCAGGCGTCGTACGCCGAGAAGGAGTCGGACAGTTCCCAAATATCGAGTGAGAGCCGCTGCATTGGTACTAGGTCGATCGGCAGCAGTGAAAGATACGCGACTTTGTCCCTGGCGATCGCCTTGGTCACTAACTTCAGCCTCGCCGACTTCTTGAGGGCATTGACTGTTTCAGGAATCAGGATGGCGGGGGCGAAAAGATCGTGAGAGAGAAGGCGTCGCGACTTTGCTGCAGTTTCGTCCTTCAGCAATATTTCGATCAGGGCGGATGCATCGATGACACTCAACGCGAGGCTCGCCCTTCGCGAACGATCGAAACGATTTGATCTGTCGAGATGTCAACGGACGGAGTTTGTGATACGAGGTCGAGCCATTCGTGAATGCGCGGGCGTCGAAGTTCACGGTCGAGGATCTCGGTCACCACTTCGCTGATCGTTCGACCCTCGGTATCGGCGCGCTGGCGCAGAAGGTCGTGTAGATCGTCCGGAAGGTTTCGAACTTGGAGTGCGGCCATGTGCATGAAAATAGCATGCAACATGCATGTAGCACTCTGGGTCTACTTCAGAAGGGCGAGTTCGCTGCGCAGAACGGCGCGCTGGCGGGGCGCGGGCCACGCCTTCGGATCGAAGGTGGCCGCACTGGCGATCCCGGGGATGAGGGCCGAGAGGCGATCGGCGGCTTCGTCGATGTCCACGTTGCGGCGAATCGTGCCGTTCTTTTTCTTCACTCCGAGACAGGTCTTCAGTCGTTCGCGGGTGGTGGCGGCGCGCTGACTTTGTTCGTCGGCGTAGGTGGGGTTGGTCAGCGCTTCGCTCCAGAAGGCGAACCAGATCTTCCAGTCGTCCCGACGCTCTTGGTCGAGGGGGAGAACGGCTTCGATCAGGCCCTCGATGTTGCCGGGGTCGGCGGCGAGAGCCCGTTCGACACGACGGCGCGATCGGGCGGTGGCAAATGAATACGTCTCGTAGAAGAGGTCGGCCATGTCGTCGAAGTAGTGCGAAACGACAGTGGTCGACCAACCGGTGGCGGCGGCGACACGACGGGCAGTGAGGGCGTGGCGCCCCTCGCCGATGACGATTCGGGCGGCCGCAAGGGTCACCTCGCGACGACGCTTTTCGTGGTCGACGATTTTCGGCATGTCGTTCCCCTCGACTTGTGGCGGCGGGTTGTTCCTTGTGGTAGATTCTACAACACTTGTTGCAAATAAAGCGACAAGCAAGGTGGCGGTAACAAAGAGAGGGAACGGCACCAACGATGTCTCAACTTCCGGATGAAGAGTTCGACGTCGTCGTCTTGGGCACGGGCGCCGCGGGTTTCACCGCGGCGGTCGTGGCCCACGAGTTCGGCGCATCGGTTGCGATCTTCGAGAAGGCCTCGCTAGTGGGAGGCACCACCGCGTGGTCGGGCGGCCAGGTGTGGATTCCGAACAATCCGCACATGCCGGAAGTTGGTGTTCACGACAGCCGTGAAAAGGCAAAGACCTACATCATGTCGTTGTCGCGCGACATGCTCGAAGAGCGTCTCGTCGATGCCTACATCGACAACGGCCCCGACATGGTCGATTTTCTGGAAGCCAAGACGCCGGTTCAGTTCTACGCCGTGCCGGAGATGCCCGACTACCACCCCGAGTTTCCGGGTGGCAGCCCCGAGGGCGGGCGAACGATCGAATGCCCGATCTTTCCGTTCGAAGAACTGGGCGAGTGGGAAGACATGGTGACACCGTCGCCGTATTTCGCCGATCCACACATCACGATGAGTGAGACGCCGCTCGGCAAGGCCGTACCGCAGCCGCCGTCACCCGAAGAGCACGCGCGGCGCAAGGCGCACAACGAGCGCGGGTGCGGGCAGGCGCTCGCCGGTCGTCTGCTGAAGGCATGTCTCGACCGTGGCATTTATCCGCGCGTGTTGTGTGCGGGCCGCGAATTGATCATCGAGAACGGCGAAGTCGTTGGCGTCCACATGGAGACGCCGAAGGGGCCGGTCGCGGTGCGTGCACGCAAGGGCGTGATTCTCGCGTCGGGCGGTTTCGAACACGACAAGGAACTGGTGCGTGCGTTCACACGTGGGCCGATGACGCATCCGGTGTCGATCGAAACCTCGACGGGTGACGGCCTGCGCATGGCCATGAAGGCCGGCGCGATGTTGTCGAACATGCGCGAGGCGTGGTGGATCCCCACCGGTGTCGTGCCGCCCGAGGCGAACCGCATGGGCAAAGTGTTGGTGAATGGCCAGCGCACGTTGCCGCACTCGATCATGGTCAACAAGCGCGGGCGGCGGTTCACCAATGAGGCGGCGAACTACAACGCCTTCGGTGCGGCGTTCCACGTCGAGAACGTCTCGAAGTTCGAGTATGAAAACCTGCCGTGTTGGTTGGTCTTCGACCAGCAGTACGTCGACACCTACGGATTCCGTATCAGTGCGGGCGGCAATGGTTCGGTGGTGCCCGATTGGATTCCCCGCGGCGAGACGCCCCACGACCTGGCGGCGAAGCTCGGTATCGACGGTGAGGAACTGGTGCGTACGATCGCGCGCTGGAACGACAACGTCGGTGCCGGCCACGACCCCGACTACGGCCGCGGCGACAGCGCGTTCGACTGCTGGTGGGGTGACCCTTACCGCAAGGGTCGCCGTGATGCGACGCTCGGGACCCTCGAGCGTGGTCCGTACTACGCGTTCGAAATCAAGAGTGGATGTCTCGGGACGAAGGGCGGCCCGCGGGTCGACGCAAACGCGTGCGTGTTGAACGTCGACGGCGATCCGATCCCGGGCCTCTACGCCGCGGGCAACGTGATGGGCTCGCCCTTCGGCATGACGTACGGCGGGCCGGGCGGAACTCTCGGCCCGGCCATGGTGTTCGGCTTCATTGCCGGACGTCATGCGGCCGGACGCAACACGCCCGGCGCCTGACGACTTCGTCAGCGGCGGTTGCGCTGCGAGATCTCGCGTTGGATCTCGCGCTTCACATCGCGCTCGGCAATGGCCTGACGCTTGTCGCCCTTCGTGCGACCCTGTGCGAGGGCGAGTTCGACCTTCACCTTGCCGTCGCGCAACACGAGTGACAGCGGAACCAGTGTGAGGCGGTCTTTCATGATGCGTTCGCGGAACCGGCGAATCTCGCCTGAGTGCAGCAACAACTTGCGCGCGCGGTCGGGGTCGTGCGCGCCGACGCCGACCGCGAATTGGTAGGGGGCGATGTGTACGCCTTCGAGCCACACCTCGCCGTCGATGATGCGCGCATAGGCATCGGCCAATTGCACCTGACCGGTGCGCAGGCTTTTCACCTCGCTGCCGAGCAGCACGATTCCCGCCTCGACAACATCGATGATGGTGAAGTCGTGGCGTGCCTTGCGATTGCTCGCGAGAAGGGTCGTGCCCGTCGGTTTGCCTGTGGGTTTCATGGTGTGTCCGTGCGCAATGCGACGTTCAGTGAATACCCAAAGCCGCAATATCCACCGCGGCTCGGCGACAAATGTCGGCCAGTTCGGCCATCCGCTCAGCGGTGAGGCGGGTCGACGGACCCTGAATGCCCAGCGCGAAGTGAGTGTGCGACGACCCCGGCGCGAGAACCGGAGCTGCAACACCATTGGCGCCGTCGTAGCGCTCGCCCTCGTTCGTTGCGTGACCTAACGTGCGCACCGCTTCGAGCTCGCGCACCAGTGCCTGGCGGGTCGTGATCGTGTGCGGCGTGAAGCGGGGAAGTTCGCCGAGCGATGCCGCGGCCTCGGAGATGGGAAGAGGGGAGAAGGCGAGCAACACCTTGCCCATCGCCGACGCGTGGAGGAACAGTTCCTTGCCTGCGAGGTGATCGACGCGCAACGGTTGTGGCGAGTGTTCCTGCAACACGACGAGTGCCGTCGTGCCGTGCAACGTCGCAAGACTCACCGATTCGTCGGTCTGGCGGCACAGCGACCGCAGAATCGGCACGGCGCGCTCGAGGCCGGCGGACGAGAGATAGCCCTGGCCGAGGACGCCCGCGAACGGACCGAGGCGGTAGCGCTCGGACGAAGTGTCCTGTTCGACGAGGTGCTCGCTGATGAGGGCACGCAAGAGACGGTGCGTCGTGCTGGGGGACAGCCGGGTCGTCTTCGCGATCACGGCCAAGGGCAGACCATCGGCGGGTTGTGAGCCGTCGGGGTGGGGCTCGGCGAGGGCCCGCAGGATCGCCGCGGCCCGGGCCACCGATTGAACGCCCCCGGGCTCTGCTGCCATGCGCCCATGTTGGCAAATATGAAGTCTTTCGCCTGTGAGTTGTAAATCCCGACAATTATGACTAGGTTGCTCAACAATTAGAAATGGAATGGTATTCCGAAATACGGAATACTCTCTCAGCCCGAAAGGAACCCCCTGTGAAGAAGTGGAAGAAGCCTCTGGCAGTCAGCTTGGTCGCTGCTCTCGCCTTTTCGACCCCCGCGATCGGCGCGGATGCCTCGTCGAAGAGTGCCACGACCACCACGGTTGCCCCGAAGGGCAAAGTCGCCAAGAAGATCCGCATCGGGTACTTCGCAAACGTCACCCACGCCGCGGCCCTCGTGGCGGTGCAGCGCAAGACATTCGAAAAGTACTTCAAGGCCGACAAGACCAAAGTCGAGTTCACCGTCTTCAACGCGGGCCCCGCAGTCATCGAGGCGATGAAGGGCGGCGCGATCGACGTGAGCTACATCGGACCGAACCCTGCGATCACCGGCTTCGCAACGACGAACGGCACACTTCTTCGCATCATCGGTGGCGCGACGCTGAATGGGGCGCAGCTGGTCGTCAAGCCGTCGATCAATTCGATTGCTGATCTGAAGGGCAAGACAATCGCGACGCCGCAGCTCGGCAACACGCAGGACGTCGCGATCCGTGCCTACCTGAAGAAGCAGGGCCTCACGACCAACATCACGGGCGGCGGTGACGTTGCCATCACTCCGACGGAGAACTCGAACACCTTGACGCTCTTCAAGAGCGGACGCCTCGACGGTGCCTGGGTGCCCGAGCCGTGGTCGTCGCGCTTGGTGCTCGAAGCCGGCGCGAAAGTCTTGCTCGACGAAAAGGACATTTGGGCCGACAAGAAATTTCTGACGACGAACCTCATTGCCTCCGAGTCGTTCCTGAAGAAGTTCCCGGGCTCGGTCGAGTCGTTCCTGCGGGCACACGTCGAGACCATCGACTTCATCTCGAAGAAGAAGAACGAAGTAGCAGTCAAGGGCTTCATTCAGGCTGAGTTGCTCGCCAAGACAGGCAAGGCACTCGCTGACGACGTCATCAACCGGGCATGGAGCAACATCATCATCAGCGAGGACCCGCTCGCCAAGGTTCTCCTCGAGAGCGCCAACGATGCCGTCGACGTAGGACTTCTGAAGCTGGGGGCGAAAGGCGTCACGGGAATCTACGACCTCCGTCTCTTGAACAAGATTCGTCTCGAGCAGAATCCGAAGTTCAAAAAGTACTTAGCGGCAGGACTGGGGTTGAGTTGAGCACATCGGCAATCGAAATCAAGAACGTGTCGAAGACGTACCGGGGCGAATCCGCCCCGGTACTCGACGACATCAACGTCACCCTGGAGGCAGGCGAGTTCGTCTGCCTCCTTGGCGCATCCGGATGCGGCAAGACGACCCTGTTGAACCTCGTGTCGGGTCTCGATGTGACGAGCGGCGGCTCCATCGAGAAGAACGGCAAGGTGTCGGTCATCTTCCAGGAGTCGGCGTTGTTCCCGTGGTTGTCGGCCGGTCGGAATATCGAACTCGCGCTGCGCGCAGCGGGTGTTCCGAAAGCCGAGCGCAAGGACCGCGCCCGTGAACTGCTTCGTCTGGTCCACCTCGACCAGGCCTACGACAAGCGTCCGCATGAACTGTCGGGTGGCATGAAGCAGCGTGTCGCCATTGCGCGCGCGTTGGCGCAGGACGCGAAGATCCTGTTGATGGACGAACCATTTGCGGCGCTCGATGCCATCACGCGCGATTTCCTGCACGAGGAAATTTCGACGGTCTGGAAAGAGCGCGGTCTGACGATCGTCTTCGTCACGCACAACGTGCGTGAGGCAATCCGCCTCGGTCAACGAGTGCTACTTCTGTCGTCGAAGCCCGGTCGCGTGATCCGCGAGTGGACGGTCGACCTTCCCCAGCCGCGCAACATCGACGACCCTGCCGTTGCGATGCTCGCGGCGGAAATCACCTCGGAACTTCGCAAGGAGATCAGTCGCCATGCAACCCGTTGACATCACCGAACGCAACGATCTCGCCACGCTCGAGGCCGGCCTTGATGCGTTGGAGACCACCGAAACCGAAAAGACGCCGCTCGCAAAGCGGTTCGTCAAGGCGGCGGTGCCCGCGGTGCTCTCCATCGTCGGACTTCTCGCCATCTGGCAACTGCTCTATGCGCTGAAGCTCTGGCCCGAGTGGAAGTTCCCGGGCCCGGGCAGCGTGTGGCGTTCACTCGGCGACCAGTGGGAGCAAGGCCTCGTGTGGTCGGCGGTGCGCAACAGCGTGAGCCGCGGTCTGATCGGCTTTGCGATGTCTGCCGTCATCGCGACGCCACTTGCGATTCTCATCACGCGGGTCGGTTTTGCACGCTCAGTATTGCGACCAATCCTCAGCGGGCTCCAACAGTTGCCTTCGGTCGCATGGGTGCCTGCAGCGATCATCTGGTTCGGTCTGACGCCCACCACCATCTATGCGGTCGTGATCCTCGGCGCAACGCCGTCGATCACCAACGGGTTGGTGAACGGCATCGATCAGATCCCGCCGATCTACCTCCGTGCGGCGAAGGTGCTCGGTCTCAGCCGCTTCGACAACGTCCGTCGGGTGGTGCTTCCCGCGGCGTTGCCGACGTATCTGTCGGGGCTCGAACAGGGATGGGCATTCGCGTGGCGTTCGTTGATGGCGGCCGAACTGATTGCCATTTCTCCGGCGCTCGGTAACGGCCTCGGTCAGACGTTGGAAACCGGGCGACAACTCGGCGACATGTCGTTGATCGTCACGGCGATTCTGCTCATTCTCGCCGCCGGTATTTTGGTCGAGAAGTTGGGATTCGCCCCGGTGCGTCGGCGCGTGTACCGCAGCCGCGGTCTCGCCATTGCCTGAGGCCTGAGCTAATTGGTTGCAACGCGGTTGCCATCAAGTTAACTTGACGATGTGGATCCGGTCATCCTCGACAGCGCCAGAAAGCACGGCGTTGCCGACGCGGACATGCTCCATGCATTTCAACACCCGATACGCGTTCTGAAACTCGACGACCTGACGATGTTGATCGGCCCCGACCGGTCAGCTCGACTTCTGGAAGTCGGTCTCAGTTCGGGAGACGGAGTTGAGTTCATCGTCCACGCCATGCCGGCACGACAGAAATTTGTCAGGTGATCATCATGCCAAGGTCAATCCAAGAGATTCTCGACCATGCCGAGGAGTTGTCGCAGCAGTTCGAAGACTTCGACTCTGACAAAGCGACGGAGATTCCGCTCGAGGAGTATCTGCTCCAGCGCGCGGTTGTCACGCGAGCTCGATCCGAACAGCAGTTGCTCGACGCGGTTGCAAAGGCGCGTGCAGCGGGGCTCTCTTGGCAGAAGATTGGCAAATTCATCGGCACGTCTGCTCAAGCCGCGCAACAGCGATACGGAACCGTTCTTGGTGCGGCGTGACGGTCTCGCCGTTGCCTGAGGCGCGTCGGTAGATTCGTCGTCGTGGCTGCGACATCGAAGCTGACGGTTCCCGAAACCGAATTGCGTGCGATGCACGACCACGCGCTGGCGGGTTACCCGTACGAGGCATGCGGCCTGATGGTCGGTCGGCCCGACACCGCTGAGGTGGTGCGTTTCGTGCCGTGCACCAACGTCGCTGCCAGTGCGCGCGTGTACACGATCGACCCGAAGGAACATCTGCGCGCCGAGTTGGCGGCCGAGGCCGACGGCCTGGAGATCATCGGTGTGATGCACAGCCACACCCACAGCGAGGCGTACCCCAGCCCCACCGACGTCGCCCAGGCTCCGGACCCGGGCTGGCACTATCTCATCGTGACGCTGGCGCGCCAGGTCCCCGAGTCGCGCAGTTTCCGCATCGACCAGGCCGCTCCCGAGGGCTCGCAGATCGCCGAAGAGGACATCTCGACGGCCTATTGGCTCGCCTGAGCAAGCCGCGCCGCGATTCAGTAGAATTCCGACAGAATTAGTCGCATATCGGAGTCCCCCTCGCGGGGCCCCACCGTCGGAAGGAGGCAGGCATGAGCATCGAGACCCGTCTCAACATGGTGAACGACAGCGTCCTCGACCTCATCGGCAACACCCCGATGGTCGACGTCAGTGTGCTCTCGCCCAAGCCGTCGGTGCGCCTCGTTGCCAAGCTCGAGAACCAGAATCCGTTCGGTTCGGTGAAGGACCGCATCGCCAAGGCGATGATCGAGGCCGCCGAAAAAGACGGTCGCCTGCAGCCCGGCCAACGCATCCTCGAACCGTCGTCGGGCAACACCGGCATCGCACTCGCCGCGATCGCCCAGATCAAGGGGTACCCGATCACCATCCTCATGCCGACCAGCGTGTCGGTTGAGCGTCGACAGATGCTGCAGATCTTTGGTGCCGACATCGTGTTGACCCCCGGCGAAGAGGGCTCGAACGGCGCGGTGCGTCGTGCACAAGAAATGGCCGAAAAGCATCCCGAGTGGTGCTTCCTCTATCAATACGGCAACGATGCCAACCCGCGCGCCCACTACGAGACCACGGGTCCCGAAGTGCTGCGTGATTGCCCCGAGATCACCCACTTCGTTGCGGGTCTCGGCACCTCGGGAACCCTGATGGGTACGGGCCGCTACCTGCGCGAGCACAAGCCCGAAGTGAAGATCATCGCCATCGAGCCACCGCTTGGCGAGCGCGTCGAGGGTCTGCGCAACCTCGAAGACGGGTACATCCCGCCGGTGTTCGAGAACTGGAACGGCTTCGAATTGCTCGACCGCAAGCGTGTGGTGCGTCCGCGCGAGAGCATCGAGTGGACACGTCGTCTCGTCGCGCAGACGGGCATCTTCGCGGGTCTGTCGTCGGGAGCCTCGCTGGCTGGTGCCATCAAGGTCGCCAACGAAATCGACGAGGGAACCATCGTGTTCATCGTCTGCGACGGCGGGTGGAAGTACCTCTCCACGGGCGCCTACACCGACGACCTCGACGTGGCCGAGGCCGCGGCCGAGAAGATCATCTACTTCTGATCGACACCTTTCAACCGGCGACGAGAATCGCCAGACCGGCGACGGCAATGCACGCCGCTGTGATCCGACGTTTTGCATTCGGTTCCTTCAGCACGAACACGCCGACGAGTGCGGCGAGAACGACGCTCGACTCGCGCAGCGCCGTGACGTAGCCAACGGACGCATGTTGAACAGCCACGAGTACCATCCAGTACGTCACGAATGATGCCGCACCGGTGATCGCAAAGCGCAACCAGTTGATCCTGAACGCCGCAATCATGTCGCGACGGCGGCCGAGCGCAATGCCGTGAAGGGTTGTCAGAGCGCCGAACGTTGTGATCGCAGCGAGCGGGTAGAGGTAGCCACCGGTTGCCCGCGAGCCGTGGCTGTCGACAATCGTGTACATGCAGATCGTCGAAGCAACTGCAAGAGCGACACGGACGTGAGCACCGTCGGCAGGGCCAGCGATCATCCACAAGCCGATCGCAGTTATTCCCACGCCCACGACCTTGGTCGTCGAGAGGGTGTCGCCGAGAAGCACGACGCCACCAATTGCCGCAAGCACGGCGCCGCAGCCACGCGCCATCGGATAAGTGACCGAGAATTCGCCGATGTCGTAGGCGCGTGCCAGGAACCACGCGTAGGCAACATGAATAAGGCCACTGACGACCGCCCAGCCCCACGCAACCGCGGGAACGCCGCCCAAACCGAAAACGAGCATTACGCAGCCGATGCCTGCGACGAAGAATTGACCCCAAAGGGCAAGCCATCTGTCGCCGCTTTGTTTGATGGCAAAGTTCCAGCCGGCATGCAGAACGGCCGCTCCGATGGCGAGAAGAGTGGCCCCGAGCACGCACTCAACGTACTCGCGGTGACGAGCCCATAGTCTGAAGGGCGATGGTGCAACCGATCGGAATGTTCGACTCCGGCTTCGGGGGACTCACCGTGGCGCGTGCCGTCATCGATCTACTGCCCGCCGAGGACCTGGTGTACATCGGCGACACGGGTCGATACCCGTACGGCAACAAACCCGCAACCGAGGTGCAGCGCTACGCGCACGAAATCGCGACCAGTCTGGTGAACGACTTCGACGTGAAGTTGATCGTCGTGGCGTGCAACACCGCGGCGTCGGTTGCCCTCGACCAATTGCGGTCGATTCTGCCGGTGCCGGTCGTCAGCGTCATCGAACCGGGTGCGCGGGCACTGGTCCAGGCCACCCGCAACGGCCGTGCGGGAGTCATCGGTACCGTGGGCACCATCGATTCGGGCGCCTACGACAAAGCGGTGGCCGAAGCCGATGCATCGGTCGACCTCGTGTCGGCGGCCTGTCCGGGCTTGGTCGAGTTCGTCGAACGTGGCCAGACGACGGGACACGAAGTGCGTGTTCTCACGGAACGACTTCTTGCCCCTGTTTCGTCGGCGGGTGTCGACACGTTGCTTCTCGGTTGCACGCATTACCCGTATCTGGCGCGCGTGATCGGCGACGTGATGGGGCCCGACGTGGTGCTGGTGTCGTCGGCCGACGAGACGGCGTTCGCCGTGCGGGGAATGCTCGAGACCAGTGGCCTCGCGGAAACGACCGACCGCAAGGGCGAACACCGCTTCTATTCGTCGGGCGATCCGGAATGGTTTGCACAGCTCGGCAGCCGCTTGTTCGGCCCCGAGCTCTCCGATGCACAATCATGGTCGGCATGACACGACCCGACGGCAGACATCCAAACGAATTGCGCCCGCTCAACTTCGAGCGCGACTACACCGAGATGGCAGCGGGCTCGGTGCTCGTGTCGTTCGGCAAGACACGTGTGCTGTGCACCGCGTCGATCGACGAAGACGTGCCGCGATGGATGAAGGGCAGCGGCAAGGGTTGGGTCACCGCCGAGTACAGCATGTTGCCCGGTTCTTCGCCCGAGCGCGTCGACCGCGAGGCGGCAAAGGGCAAGCAAAGCGGGCGCACCGTCGAGATCCAGCGTCTCATCGGTCGCTCGTTGCGCGCGGCATGCGACATGCAGCTGCTCGGTGAGCGCCAGGTCGTCGTCGACTGCGACGTGTTGCAAGCCGACGGCGGAACACGCACCGCCAGCATCTGCGGTGGTTTTGTCGCGCTTCACGATGCCCTCACGCGCGTCATGCAGAACGGACTCATCAAGAAACATCCCCTGCATTCGCAGTGTGCGGCCATCAGCGTGGGCATTCACAACGGCACGCCGATCCTCGACCTTCCCTACGTCGAGGACAGCTCGGCCGAGGTCGACATGAACGTGGTGATGCTGCAGCCGGTCGCCGGCGGTGAGGCAAGATTCGTCGAGGTGCAGGGCACGGCCGAAGGCCAGGCGTTCGCGCGCTCGGAACTCGACACGTTGCTCGAACTCGCGTCGCACGGTCTCGGCCGAATCTTCGATGCACAGCGCAGCCTCTTGGCAACGCCGCCGCCGCAACGTCCGCTCGGTCGCTGACCCACGCACCCGTGACCGCATCGCGCGAACTGGTCTGCGCCACCGCGAATCCCGGCAAGGTTGCCGAGATCGCGGGCCTGCTTCCCGATGGTTGGGTGTTGCTGCCGCGGCCGCAGTCGGTCGGAGAGATCGTCGAAGACGCGGGGACACTGGTCGGCAATGCACGTCTGAAGGCGCGTGCGATTCTCGCTGTGACGGGCAAAGCTGCCGTTGCCGACGACACGGGTCTCGAGGTCGCGGCACTCGGGGACGCTCCCGGAGTCGACACTGCGATCTATGCGGGCGAGGGGTGCACCGATGCCGACAACCGCCGCAAACTGCTCGGTGCCTTGTCGGGGGCGGCCGAACGCGCTGCGCGATTCGTCACAGTGGTGCTAGTCGCCTGGCCCGACGGTCGCGAGACGATCGTCGAGGGCGTGTGCAACGGTCGCATTGCCGCGGCCGAGCGTGGTGACCGCGGCTTCGGATTCGACCCGTTGTTCATTCCAGACGACGGTGACGGTCGCACGTTTGCCGAGATGACCGCCGAAGAAAAGAACTTGCTGTCGCACCGTGGCCGAGCGTTCCGTGCCCTTGCCGCTGCGTTGACCGAGTCACCAACCGCGTAGGTCGATAGCCCACTCGTCGACGACGAGGCCGTCGCGGTGGACCCAGGCACGTTCGTGTTGCGACATCGTGGGGTCGACGTGCGCGGGTGCGACGAGCACGCGTTCGCCGACCTTGGGCAGGAACGTCGGTGCACCATGGGCGTTCGGATCGCGTTTCACCGCGAATGTGACGTGTTCGTCCGAGCAGAACCACACGTCGTAGCCGTCGACTTCGGGGTTGCCGTGGTCCATGCCGAGCGCCTTCAGGCCGACGTCGGCCACGGCCCAGCCGGCCGCCCGCGAGATCACCGTGCCGACGACGTGCACTGCTTGGCGGAAGGGAAAACCGAGCGTCGCGTACTGCGTGTCCATCAATGCATAGCTACCGGCCTGCAGTTCGGTGATGCCCGTGTCGAGATGTTCGCGCCACGTGCCCGTGCCGCCTGCCGAGATGACGTCGCCACCGACTTTCTCGGCACAGCCGCGCAACGTGTCCATCGCGGCCGACACCTGGTCGCGCTTCGCAGTCGCGTCGGCGACCATCATCAAGTGCCCCTCGTAACCCATGACGCCACGCACGTTCATCCGCAACGAGCGCGCGAGGTCGGCAAGGCGTGCCGCGTCGTCGGGTTCGACACCGCAGCGGGGGAGACCGACGAAGACGTCGATGAGAACGTTCTTGATTCCCGCACGTGCGGCGGCGTGCACCGTTTCGTCGGAATCAACTGCGACGGTCGCACCAGTGCCGGCGATCGCACCGAGGCGCGCAGGGTCGACCGATTCGTTGGCGAGGAGGAAGTCGGCCTCGATGCCGGCCTTGGCGAGTCCCGAGATTTCGCGCGGAGTGGCGCAGGTGAAGCCCGAGTGCCCGAAGCGCTGTTGCACCTTGGCGAGCGCACTGCACTTGTGGGCCTTCACGTGGGGCCGCAGGCGATTGCCCGGCCAGGCCTGCGCCATCGTTGCCAGGTTGGCCTCGAGGGCGCCGGCATCGATGATGAGGGCGGGGGTCGGCAGGTCGTCGATGAACATGTGCCGGCGGAGAGACTCGAACTCTCACTGGCGGCGTCCTAAGCGCCGTGCCTCTGCCATTGGGCTACGCCGGC
>JAGWWV010000037.1 GCA_018970175.1 Acidobacteriota bacterium | reverse complement strand
GACCCTGCGTACGACCGGTGCCACGCCACTCACCGAGACCGTGGGCGGACTGGTGAACGGCACGAGTTACACCTTCCGAATCTCCGCTTGGAACGGTTTTGGCTGGAGCCCGACGCGAACGGCAACCGTCGTTCCGAAGGGCGCTCCGTCGCTACCGCGGAACCTGCTCGCCACGGTCGGCGATCAGCGTGTCACCCTCGACTGGACGGCACCGACGAACCTCGGCGGAGGAACCCTGCTCGGCTACAAGGTCGAGTACGCGACCTCGGCCGCGTACAGCAGCCCGACAGTCGCATCGTCGCTCGCCGACCCGGCCTCGACGCGTTTCGTCGTGAACGGTCTCACCAATGGCCAGCTCTACTGGTTCCGCGTCACCGCGGTCACCGACGTCGATGCCGGTGGTTATGCGATGACATCCGCGACGCCGATCGGTGGAGCCTCGGTCCCGACGCTGCTGTCGGCATCGACCACCGCGGCCGACCGCAACTCGATCCAGCTCTCGTGGTCGGCCCCGGCCGACACCGGTGGCGCGGCGATCGTGGGTTACCGCATCGAACGGTCGACCGACGGCATCACATGGACGCGCGTCGTTGCGAACACCGGTGCCACGACGCAGTGGAACGCGCGCGGTCTCGTGAATGGCACGGCCTACCAGTTCCGTGTGTCCGCGATCACGAGGAACGGAGTCGGCGCTCCGGCGATCGTTCGCGGCCAACCACTCTTCATCCCGACGCAGCCGGCCAACGTTTCCGCAACTGCAGGCGACCAACGGGTCACGATCACGTGGTCGACGCCGCGCGACACCGGTGGCTCGGCAATCATCGGGTACCGCGTCGACTACTGCACCGACAGTTCGACGAGTTTCTGCAACAACAACTGGAACAACACGAACTGGGTGACACTGAACGCGAACACGGGTCTCGTCACGTCGTATGTCGTTTCGGGTCTTACGAACGCAACGCGCTATGCGTTCCGGGTACTTGCCCTCAACGAGGTTGGCTACAGCGATTTCGGTATCTCCACAAAGCTGTACGCCACGCCGCGCGGATTGCCCGTCGCGCCGTACGCCGGCTACGTCTCGAATGCCGGCAGCCGGACCATCACCGTCAACTGGGTGGGTGCCAACGGCAGCGGCTTCAACATCGAGGGCTACAAGGTCGAGATGACCGCCGACAACGGTGCGACGTGGACGACGATCCAAAGCAACACGGGCAGCACCGACCAGTCCTTCACGGTCTATGGCCTGACGAACGGCGTGTCGTACGGCTTCCGGGTCAGCACCTACAACGCGCTTGGGGTCAGTGCGCCGGGTCCGGTGTTCTACGGAACGCCGCGCAACACCTCTGTGGCGGGCGTGCCGAACCTGCGTGCGACGGCGGGGGACGGATTGGTCAACTTGTCATGGAGCGCACCGAGCGACACGGCTGGTCAAGCCGTGGTTGGTTACCGCATCACGTACACGGTCGGTGGCACCACTGTGACCGCGGTGGAAAACACGCAGTCGCTCACCACGTCGTACACCCTCTACGGTCTCACCAACGGCTCCTCGTACACGATCAACGTCTATCCGATCACGTCTGCAGGTTGGTCGAACTTCGGCCAAGTGGTGACGCGACCACAGGCTCTTCCCAGCCCTCCGACGGTGTTGCGTTCCGTTTACCGGAACCGCTCGGTGTATCTCAGTTGGGCGGCGCCGTACGTCACGGGCACTGCAAGCGACCAGTTGGTCGGCTACCGCATCGCGCGTTCGACCGACGGTTCCACCTGGACGACGCTGGCAACCGTGCGATCGACCGTCACCAACTACCTCGCGACGGGGCTCGTCAACGGCACCAACTACCAGTTCCGTGTCGCGATGGTGACCGTCGCGGGTGAAGGCGCCTGGGCGACCACCTCGTCGACTCCGTTCGCCGCGTCGCTGGCGCCGCGCAACTTCGCCGCAGTCTCGGGCGACCGCCAGATCACCCTGTCGTGGGACACGCCGGCCGACACCGGCGGTGTTGCGGTGGCGGGCTACCGCCTCTCGGTCTATTGCTCGCCGGGCAACGATGGCGGAACCGCGTTGTCGTGCGGCGGATTCACGGCCAACAACTGGCTCAGCCTTGCGACCAACCTCGGCCCCGAGGCGCGGTCGCACACCGTGACGGGGCTGACCAACGGGAACAACTACACGTTCATGATCGGCGCCGTCACGATGGGTGGAGAACTGCCGAATACGGCTGGTTTCCAGGGCGGTTACTTCAATGACCGTTCAACGAGCTCGCCTCTCCAGTCGACGTCCAACTTCGTGTCGTACCTCTCGAACTGGGTCGTGCCGAACGGTGCTCCGAGCGCACCGCAAGCCCTTGCCGTTGCGACGTCGGTGGTGTCGGGCAACAACAAGTCGTCGGTGACCGCGACATTGTCGTGGACCGCGCCGCGTTACCGCGGTGGCGACACGTTGAACGGCTACGCGATCGAGCAGTCGACCAACGGCACCGACTGGCGCGTTCTCACCGCCAACACCGGCTACGGATCGGTGACCACCTACACGGTGCAGGGCCTCGAACCCGGAACGCGCTACTGGTTCCGCGTCGCGGCGGTGGGCTACAACGGCCAGACGGGGGCGTACTCGATGCTCACGACGCGTTCGACCGTCGCCTCCGACGCTCCGTCGAACCTGCGCGTCGCGCGCGTGGGAACCACGGGGGCGATCCAGGTCACCTGGGAAGCGCCCGCCTACACGGGCGGTGCATCGATCATCGGCTACCGCATCGAACGCAACCTGTCGGGCACGTGGTTCGTGGTGAGTCCGAACACCGGGACCACCGTCACGTCGATCACGCTCGAGGGGCAGGATTCCGGAACGCAGCAACAGGTGCGTGTCGCGGCAGTCACGGCCACGGGAGCGGGGGACTGGGCAACCGGTACCACCGAAGTCGGTGGTGTGAACGGTGGAGGAGTCAGGTTCACCAACGTCGTCGGCGACGAGTTCGTCGATCTCGCATGGGCGCCGTCGTCGGCGTACACGCCGACGGGTTACAGGCTCGAGCGTCGCATTGTCGGCGCCGCCTCGTGGACCACCGTGTCCGAGAACACCGGCACGACCACCTCGTACCGCCTCTCGGGTCTCGTGAACGGAACCGCTTATGAGGTGCGCGTCAGCCCGCTGACGGTGGCCGGCGGCGTCACCACGCTCGGCACCCCCACGACGACGGTCATCGTGCCGTCGACGAGTGCAAGTGCGCCGAGCGCGCTCAACGCGTCGGTCGACAACGCCCAGACGACGCTGTCGTGGACGGCTCCTGTCGATGCGGGTGGCGGCAGCATCGTCGGATACCGCATCGAGCAGTCGACCGACAACACCAACTGGACGGTGCTCACGGCCAACTCCGGAGCGACATCGACGACGTACTCGGTCTTCGGCCTTGCGAACGGCACGCGGTACTACTTCCGCGTGTCGGCGGTGTCGTCGTTCGGCACCACAGGTTCGACGGCTTCGGTTTCGGTCGTGCCGACGCTTCCCGGTCGCGCACCGCTTGCACTGAACGCGGTGCCGGGCAACGGCACGGCGACCCTCGCGTGGATGCAGCCGCCGACCGACGATGCGGCTGACAGTGTCGGCTATCGCATCGAAGTGTCTTCGACCGGACCCACGTCGGGTTACTCGGTTGTCACCGAGAACGCTGGTCTCGTCTACACGTACACGGTCGGCGGGCTGACCAACGGAACGACGTACTGGTTCCGTGTCTCTGCGGTCGGCCAAGTTGCAGCCGGCGGAAGCGCCGTCACCTCGGCGCGGCCCGCCGCCTACACCTCGCGTGTCGGGTCGCTCACTGGCACGGTCTCGAACCGTCAGGTGACCCTGTCGTGGACCGCGCCGTCCGACCTCGGGGGGATGCCACTGCTCGGCTACCTCGTGTCGCGTTGCGTGAACTACTGCGACCGCACCAGCTCGAACTACTGGACCTACTACTACTCGTCCGGTTTCAACGGCGTGAACGATGTGACGACCGGAGTTGCGTTCGTCGGGCCGACCACCACGACCTACACGTGGAGCTCGGCGTCGACGACCGACGTCTTCCGCGTCCTGCCCGTGACATCGGTCGGTGTCAACATCGGAACGACGACGAACGCCGACACGCCGTTCCCGACCGCTTCCGTGCTCTCGATTTCGTGGGCCGGGCTGCCGGGCCAGGTGCAGAACCTCTTCACCCAGACGAGCGTCGCCACCGGTGTCGATTCGACGACGGTGAACCTCAACTGGACCGCACCGAGCGACACCGGAAACGGCACCTTGCTCGGCTACGACGTCGAGCAGAGCGCCGACGGCACCACATGGACGAGCCTCGGTCGCACGATCGTCACCAACATGCCGGTGTCGGGTCTCGTCCCGGGCGTGCCGATGCGTTTCCGCGTGCGTGCGGTCAGCGACAACGGTTCCGGCCCGTGGGCCCTCACGTCGGGAACGTGGACGGCGATTCCCACCTCGCCGCGCAACCTGAACCTCTCCGTGGTCGGTACGCGCATGACGATGACGTGGGAAGCTCCCGAGAACACGAGTGGCCTCGCTGTGCAGGGTTACGAAATCCAGTCCGCACTGTCGGGCAACGGCTCGTTCAGCACGTACACAGGTACCGGTGTCGGTTACACGCAGACCTCGTTCGTGTGGAACGCGCCGGTCGGCCAGTACTACCCGCAGTCGCAGTGGCGTGTCAGGGCGATTCTCAATGCGCCGAACCGCGCGACCGCCCCGGGCCAGACGCTGTACTCCGACTGGGTCACGGGTGCGGCAACGATTCTGTCGACCGCAGGACCGGTTCAGGCGGCACGCGTCACGATGTCAGACAAGCGCGCCGACCTGGCATGGGGCCAGCCCCTCGACCTGGGTGGGGGATCGCTCACCGCGTACCGCATCGAGTATTCGGCGAACAACGGCACCACCTGGTCGCAGGTTCAAGACGACAACGGCACCGGTGCATCGATTCTTGGTCTCACCAACGGCACGCTGTATCTGTTCCGCATCACCACCCTGACGACACAGGGTGCGGGGACACCCGTCGTCATCTCGGGTACACCCTCGACCGTGCCCGCCGCGCCGAGCTCTTTGCGCGCGGTCGGTGGGGATCGTTCGGTGACCGTTCAGTGGGCGGCGCCCGCCGACAACGGCGGTCTCATGATCTCGGGCTACCAGATCGACGTCTGCACCACCACCTGCACGACCGCGTCGAACTGGACCACGTACGTGCGCAGCACGGGCAATCCGTCGACCACGTCGTACACGTTCACCGGTCTGACGAACGGTGTGACCTATCAGGTGCGTGTGAGCGCGATCACCGCCGGTTGCGATGAGTCGTTGAACGGCACCGCGACGGCGTGCAACACATACGGCGCACAGGCGGCGGCGACTCCCGCCGCACTCCCGACCGCTCCACAGAACCTCGCCGCGGTCGTTGCGACGTCGACCCTCGGCGTGCCGACCGCCTCGGGTGTCGTGACACTCAGTTGGTCGGCGCCGGCCTCGAACGGCGGCGTGACGATCTACGGCTACAGGGTCGAGCGCAGCGCCGACGGTGGTTCGACATGGTCCACCGTCACCGCGAACCTCGGCGGCGCGACCGCTGCGTTGACGACGACCACGCTGACCGGTCTGCCGGCCGGTGTCGTTCACACCTTCCGCGTGACGCCACTGACCGCCGAGGGTGCGGGCGAAGCCGCAACGACGTCGATCGTCGCGCCGGCCTGGCCGACGTCGGCAACCAACCCCAACATGCTGAGCAACGCCGCGGTGACGACGACGTCGACCAACATCACGGTCGCGTGGGACACGCCGACCGGCAACCTGCCGACGGGTTACCGGGTGGAAATCGCACCCGTGAGCACCAACGTCTATGCCACGGCGCTCGGAACGTGGTCGGGTCAATCCTCGGTGACCAACATGTCGACGACACCGCTCGCGGTCGGGGCTTCGGTCACGAGCGTGACCATCACCAACATCACGAACTCAACGACCGCGCTCACGGCGGGTACCTCGTACTACGTGCGCATCACCCCGACGCGTGTCGTTGGTGCCAACACCTTCACCGCGACGTCGACGATCGTGAACGGCACTCCTGCCGCCACCGCCGCTGCACCGACCACCGGAACGATCACGATCGCTGATGGTCAGTTGACGTACGCGTGGACCGCACCCGCCAACACCGGTGGGTTCCCGGTTCTCTCGTACCAGATCGACTACCAGCCGGTCGGAGCATCGACGTGGTGGACGCTGACGACCGACAACACGACCACGAGCATCGTGCTTCGAGGCCTCGTCAACGGCACGCAGTACAACGTGCGTGTCGCGGCGGTCACCGCCATGGGTCGTGGGGCGTGGGGAACCTTCGCTGCGACCGCTCCGGGCCGCGCACCGAGCAGCCCGCTCAACCTCGTGGCGACACCGGGCGACGGACAGGCGACGCTCACATGGTCGGCGCCGAGTGACACGGGCGGCTATCCGATCACGTCGTACACGATTCTGAACGGCGCGACGGTTCTCGGCACGGTGACGCCACCGGCCGCGCTCACCTTCACCTGGACGGGTCGCACGAACGGTACGGCGCTCTGCATGAACGTGTCGGCAACCAACGCGCGCGGAACCTCTGCGAACAACTTTGCATGCACGACACCCTTCGCGCAGGCATCGTCGCCGCAGAACCTCGTGGCGACGCGTGGCAACCGTCAGGTGACGCTCACGTGGTCGGCGCCGGCCTCGAACGGCGGGTTCGCGGTCAGCGGCTACCGCATCGAACGCAGCGTCAACGGAACAACGTGGACGTTCGACAGTGACACGACGCTCACTTCTGCAACGGTCGGCAACCTCACGAACGGGGTGCTCCACTACTTCAGGGTGACGGCATACACAAACGGGGGACCGGCCGCCAGCCCAGGCGGTCTTGGCGTGGTGAGTGCCGCCGCATCCGCCACGCCAATGACAGCGGCAACAGCACCAACGGGAATCACCGCGACCAGCGGCAATTCATTGGTGACGCTGTCTTGGACTGCACCTTCGGACCCGGGCGGCTCACCGATCACCGCCTATCAGATCCGCCAGTGCGCCTACTCGGCAGGCAACCCCTGCACAACCACGGGCCACTATTCGACCGTCGTCAGTTCGACCAACTCGACCGCCACGACGTACACCTTGAACGGTCTCACGAACGGCACGACGTACTACTTCACCGTCGCCGCGTTCACCTTCTTCGGTCTGGGCACCAGTTCGGCATTCACCGTTGCGCCCGCGACGCCCGGTGCGCCCGCCTCGGCACCGAACGCATTCGACGCGAGCCCCGGCGACGGTCGTGTGACTCTCACATGGACCGCGCCATCGAGCAACGGTGGCTTCGCGATCCTCAGCTATCGCATCGAGCGTTCGACTGACGGCACGACGTTCACCGTCGTGAACCCCGAGGTCGTCGGCACCACCTACACCGACTCGTCGGTGGTCAACGGAGCCGTCTACACGTACCGCATCGCGGCGGTCACCGGCTTCGGTCTCGGTACCGCGGTCACGGGCACCGGCACCCCCGTCGGTCCGGCAACGGCACCGCGCAACCTGGTCGGTGCCCCGGGCGACACCACGGTCACACTGTCGTGGTCGATGCCTGCGTCGACGGGCGGTTCGCCGATTCTCGGCTACCGCGTCGAGCGGTCGACGAACAACTCGACGTGGACGACCATTCAGGCGAACACCGGGCTCGTCCTCACCTACGTCGCAACGGGTCTCACCAACGGCACGCCGTACTACTTCCGTGTCTCGGCCGTCACCTCCTTCAGTGGCAATGCGACGGCCACTGCCAGTGCGACACCGATCGCATTGCCGACCGCTCCGACGTCGCTTGCGACCTCGCTCGACGCGGTGGGCAACGTCTCGATGACGTGGGCCCCACCGGCTTCGTTGGGTGGACTCTCGCTCATTCGTTACGTGGTGCAGCGGTCTGCCGACGGATCGACGTGGACCGACATCAGCCCGAGCGCACCGACAGCTGCGACGGTGGGCGGCCTCGTGCTCGGCACGTCCTACACCTTCCGCGTCGCGGCCGTGACCGTGGCGGGCCAGGGTCCGTGGTCGACTGCGACGGCGGTTCCGGTGACTGCTCCGTCGGCACCGCGTGATCTCACGGCGACCACCGACGCACAGAGCAACGTGACATTGACGTGGACCGCGCCCGCCGACAACGGCGGAAGCGCGATCACCGGCTACCGCATCGAGCGTTGCAACGCGAACCAGACGACGTGTCTGCCGACCACTGCCACCACGACGACGTGTCCCTCGTCGACCGCGTTCTGCACGCTCGTCGCCACCAGCGACCTGACGACCGCAACTTTCGGTGCGATCGCCGGCCAGACGACGTACACGTTCGCCGTCACCGCGCTGACGTCGGCCAACGTGAACACCGCCATCGCCACCGCGCGACCGGTGTCGGGTGCCCTCGTCACCGCCGTTCTTGCGACGCCGACATCGGCGACGACCCCGACCGTGCCGACGAGCTTCACCGTCACCCCCGGCAGCACCCAGAACGTCCTCGCGTGGGCGGCCCCCGTATCGAACGGTGCGACAGCCATCGCCTCGTACCGCATCGAGCGCACGCTTGCGACCGGTCCAGCGAACTGGACCCAAGTCGGCGGCACCATCGCGGCCGCGACGCTCACCTTCACCGACACTGGCCTGACAAACGGCCTGCTCTTCAACTATCGCATCGCGGCGGTGAACGCGACGGCGGGCACCCTGAACTACGCGACGGGGTCGGGTCGTCCGTTCACCACTGCATCGGTGCCGCAGAGCGTGACCGCAGTGGCGGGCAACGCAAGCGTCACCGTCACGTGGGCGGCACCCGCTTCGAACGGCGGTCTCGACCTTGCGTATTACGTCCTCGAACAGTGCACCAGCAGCGCGGCGAACTGCATCGCCACTCAGACCACGGCGGGAATCTTCACCAACGTGTCGTCGAACGTTTCGGCGACCGCGACGTCCTACGTGGTGTCGGGCCTGGCGAACGGAACCCAGTACTGGTTCCGCCTGCGTCCGGTCACCGCGGCAACGACCTCGGCCAACCAGTTGTCGTCCGCGGTGGTCGCGTCGGCGACACCGTTCACTGGCCCGGGAGTCGTGACCGACCTCGTCGCGACCGCTGCGAACACGGGCAACGTTGCGTTGTCGTGGGTCGCCCCCACGTCGAACGGTGGCAGTGCGATCACCGGCTACCGCATCGAGATCTGCAACGCGTCGTGCAACTCGGGTGGTGTTTTCAGCACACTCGTCACCTCGCAGACCGCGACGACGTACACGGTCGTGGCCGGAACCGCGGGCCTCGTCAACGGAACCTCGACGACGTTCCGCGTGACTGCTCTCAATGCACTTGCCGCGGGAACGTCGGCGATCACGGTTGCGGTGCCGTTCGCCCTCGCCAAGGCTCCGACCGGACCGATGCCGGCGACAACGGCCAATGCTTCGAACGCCGACAACTACGGCGCTGCAGTCACGGCCGACACTCCGGTTCTGTGGTGGCGCCTGAACAACACAGCTGGCGCGACCACCGTGACCGACGCCAGCGGCAACGGCCACGCAGGAACCGTCGGGTCGACGAACGTGACCTTCAGTGGCACATCGAATTCGCCGATGACGGGTACGGGTGGCTCGGCGCTCTTCGCGGGCACGTCGGCGATCACGAACACGTATCCGACCTCGGTCCCGGCGACGGCGGTCAACTGGCAAGGCACCATCGCCACACTGCCGACGTCGCTGTTGCGTCTGTCGGGCTCGATGTCGATCGAGGCGTGGATCAACCCGACCAGCGTCACGGCCGGATGGAAGACCATCGCCGAGCGCAGTGGTGGAGTGAACTCGAACCGCAACTTCGTCCTCCAGGTGAATGATTCGCAGGTGGCATTCGGCATCGGGACCGCGGACGGCAATCAGCCGATCGTGTCGCCGCTCGGAGTCATCCAGGCGGGCGTCTGGGCGCACATCGTCGGCACCTTCGACGTGTCGACGGGTCGCATGCGGCTCTTCGTGAACGGACAGCTGCAAGCGGATGCATTCGTCACGCAGAGGACTTCGCTCTCGACCGCCGCAAACGGCGAGTTCACCGTCGGTAACGGCTACAACGTGAGCGGTGGTGCGTTCAACGGGCGCATCAGCGAAGTCGCCGTGTATTCCGGCGCACTGTCGGCTGCGCGCGTCGCGTCCCACTATGCGGCATCGGGCATCGTGTCGCGCGGTGCGACCGCACCGGGCGTGGCGACGTCGTCGAATGGCATGACCCTGTCGTGGAGCGCACCTGCCGACACGGGTGGCTTGACCATCACCGGCTACCGCATCGAGCAACAGGTTCCGTCGGCGACCCCGGCGTGGACAACGCTGATCGCCGACACGGGCAATGCCAACACGTCGTACACCTTGAGCAGCACCCTGACGTCGGCCCTCGGCCAGGGCTATTCGTTCCGTGTCTCGGCGATCACCTCGGCAGGTGTCGGTGCCGCAAGTCTTCCCGCCGGCCCGTACTCGAGTGCGATGGTCCCCGGACCCGTTCGCTCGCTCGCAGCGACCGGCCTCACCGGCACCGTCACCCTGTCGTGGACGGCGCCGGCCGACACGGGAGGACTCTCGCTCACCGGCTACCGCGTCGAGCGCAGCGGTGACGGAGGCGTCTCGTGGCTGACGCTCGTGTCGTCGACGACCAGCCTCACCTACACCGACTCCAGTGCGGCGCTGATGCCCGGTACGTCGTTCACCTACCGCGTCACAGCGTTCAGCCCGGTCGGTGACGGCCCGGGTTCGTCGATCGCTGCGGGCCCCGCCAACGTGGTCACCGGCTTCCTCGCGGTCGTCGGCAACGCGTCGGTGAACCTGTCGTGGGACATCCTCGCCGCAACGGCAGGCCAAACCGTGAACGGCTACCTGGTCGACCGCTGCACGGGTGTGTGCACGACGACGTCGGGAACCTACACGGCACTCACCGCGGTGGCCGGCGCACCGGCCGGCGGCACGACGCCGAACAACTTCATCACCGCAACCGGTCTCGTGAACGGCACGACGTACACCTTCCGTGTCAGGCCGATCTACGGCGCGTCCAACACCGTCGGGCCCGCAGTCGTCGTCACGGGCACTCCGGTGTTGAGCGCGCAGATCGCGGTTCAATTGCTGAACTCCACGCCGTCGGCCACCTCGATGCTGCTCAACTGGTTGGCGCCGGTGCCGACCGTGGGCAACACGATCTCCGGCTATCTCGTCGAGTACTGCTCGGCGAACTGCGGTTCGGGTGGCGCGTACACGCCGGCAACCGCGGTGAGTGGCGCGCCGTCGGGCACGACGACGACGCTGCTGACGCACACGATCACGGGTCTCACCACGGGCACCACGTACACATTCCGCGTGACGCCGGTTCTCTCTGCGGGCACCGGAATTCCGACGCCGTCGATCCTTGCCGACACACCGGTCATCACGCTGGCCGCGCCCACGTCGTTGACCGCCGTCGGCGGTCTGCTGCGAGTCGCCTTGTCGTGGACCCCGCCTGCAACCGCAGGTGGCTATCCGATCACCGGATACCGCGTCGAATACCGACCGAACAACACGGGCGACTTCCTCGTTGCAACGGCGAACACCTACTCGTCGAATCCGTCCTTCACCGTCACTCGACTCATCGCGGGCCAGATGTACGGCTTCCGCGTCACGGCGCTCACGTCGGCCGGGCCGGGTGCGGCGAGCACGGTGGTGCAATCGACTCCGTTCGGTCTCGCTGCCGCGCCGACGGCACTGACAACGACCGCGTCAAGCGGTCAGGTCGGTCTGTCGTGGACGGCTCCGTCGTCGCTGGGCAACAGCACGCTCAATGGTTACCGCATCGAGCAGAGCGTCGACGGTGGAACGACGTGGAGTGATGCGGTCGCAAACACCAATTCGTCGGCCACGTCGTACACGGTGACGGGCCTCGACAACGGCGTTCAGGTCTTCTTCCGGGTCTCGGCGATCACCGCGGCCGGCGAAGGCGTCAAGTCGAACACGGCGAGTGCGCTTCCGGTCGCACCGCCTGCAGCGGTGACCAACCTCGCCGCGAGCCCCGGCAACGGCCAGGCGCTGTTGACATGGACCGCTCCGTCGGAGACCGGTGGTCTGCCGATCATCGGCTACCGCATCGAGCGTTCGACGAACAACGTCTCGTGGACCGTCGTCACGGCGAACACGCTCTCGACGGCGCCGACGTCGCTGCAGTCGGGACTGACGAACGGCACGCGGTACTACTTCCGCGTCGCGGTCGTCACCTCCGGTACGAACGGCGTCTTTGCATCGCCCGTCGAGGTCACGCCGTACACCGCGCCGAGTGCGCCGCAGTCGGTCGTCCTCTCGCCGCGTGACGGCGAAGTCGGCCTCACCTGGTCGGCTCCGGCGTCCAACGGTGGCGCAACGATCACCGACTACCAGGTCGAAACGTCGACGGACGGTGGCGCATCGTGGACGACAACCGTCGCATCGACCGAGAGCGCAACATCTGCCACGATCACCGGTCTCACGAACGGCGTTGCGATCCTCGTTCGCGTCAGCGCGTACAACATCGGCGGCTGGGGCAGCCCGACCGCTTCGATCAGCGCGGTGGCGTACAAGGCCCCCGATGCACCGACGGCTTTGTCGGGCGTCGGCCAGGACGCCTCGGTGTTGTTGTCGTGGACCGCTCCGGCTTCGAGCAATGGTTCGCCGATCTCGGGCTACCGCATCGAGTCGTCGACCGACGGAGGCGACACGTGGGGTATCGCGATTGCGAACACGGGCAACTCGGGAACGAATGCGGTCGTTGCGAACCTCGTCAACGGCACTCGGTATTCCTTCCGCGTGTCTGCGATCAACGCGGCGGGCCCTGGCGAGGTCTCGGGCACGACGGGCGCGACACCGCGCACCACGCCCTCGGCACCACGGAACGTGACCACAACAATCGGTTCCACCACGGTGACGATTGATTGGACCGCGCCCGCTTCGAACGGTGGGTCCGACATCACGTCGTACGCCGTGCAGCGCTCGACCGACGGGGGAGTCAACTGGGTCGCCGTCGCGACCGGACTCGCGTCGTCGGCCACGCGCCACGTCGACACGGGTCTCACCAACGGAACGACATACCTGTACCGCGTGATTGCGTCGAACGTCGCGGGAGCGGGTGCACCCAGCGCGGGCGTCGCCGCGGTTCCTGCAGCCAAGCCGTCGCGACCGACCCTGCTCAGTGCGGTCGGTGGCAGTGGCTCGGTCGTTTTGTCGTGGACGCCTCCCGCCGACACCGGTGGGGCGCCGATCACCGGGTACCGCATCGAGATGAGCATCGACACCGGTTCGACCCAGGTCGATGCCAACGGCAACACCGTCGACGCCGACCCGTGGGTGGTCGTCAACGGTGTCGTCACAACCGCAGCGCCGTACGCCGTCGTTCCGGGTCTGAGCGATGGCCAGCGTTACGACTTCCGCGTCTCTGCAATCAACGCAGCCGGAGTCGGCGCGGCAAGCGACCCCGACGACGGCACACCCCTCGTCACCTCGACGGTGGCGCTCGGTGGTACCGCCGCCGACGGAGCGGTCAATCTCACCTGGTCGGCGCCGACCGACGTCACCGCGTCGGGCTACGTGGTCGAACGATCGACCGACGGCACCTCGTGGAGCTCTGCGATGACGAACCCGGGCGCGTCCGACCTGTCGGGCACCGCCTCCGGCCTTGCGAACGGCACGTTGTACTTCTTCCGCATCCAGGTTCTCGTCGGTGGCGTTGCGGCAGGCACGTATTCGAACTACGTGTCCATCGTTCCGCGCACCGCGCCCGATGCTCCGACGGCGCTTGCTGCGGTGGCAGGGGACAGCCAGGTCACTTTGCGCTGGACGGCACCCGCATCGAACGGTGGCGCGGGAATCACCGGTTACCGCATCGAACGCCGCATCGGTACCGGCTCGTGGACGACGGCTGTCTCCGACACGCAGACAACCGCGACCATCCACACGATCACGGGTCTCGTGAACGCGACGGCATACGAGTTCCGCGTGAGCGCGCTGAACATCGTCGGTCCGGGTGCGGCAAGCGCGACGGAAACGGCGACACCGTTCACGGTTCCGGCCGTGCCGACGTCGTTCGTAGCAGCCGCGGGAACCGCACAGGTTGTGCTCACGTGGGCCGCACCGGCGTCGAATGGCGGCAGTGCGGTCACCGGCTACACCGTCCAGGTCTCCGATGACGGCGGCGCCACGTGGACGACCCTTGCCTCGGCTTTGAACGCAACGACGTACACCGCGACGGGTCTCACGAACGGTTCGACCTACGCGTTCCGTGTTTCGGCGACGAACATCGCCGGCAGCGGCGTCTGGACTTCGCCCGTCGCCGCGGCGCCGTACCTCGCTCCGAGCGCCCCGACGGACGTCGCCGCGGTTGCAGGGGACACGTCTGTCTCGTTGTCGTGGACCGCCCCGACCAACGTGGCCGCGACTTCGATCGTCGGCTACCGCGTGCAGAGTCGCACGGGTGGCGGCTCGTGGAGCACCGTCGCGGCGAACACCGGATCGAGTCTCACCACGTACAACGTGGTCGGTCTCACGAACGGCACGTCGTACGACTTCCGCGTCACCGCTCTCATCGCCGAAGGCCCCGGAGCGGATTCGACCGTGGTGTCGGCGGTGCCGTTCGGTCTGTCGTCCGCACCCTTGCCGCTCACCACTTCCGCAAGTGACGGCCAGATCGTTCTCGCATGGGTCGCGCCGGCTTCGACCGGCGGTTCGGCAATCACCGGTTACGTGATCCAGATCTCGACCGACGGTGGGGCGACGTTCACGGACCTGGAAACGATCAATGCACCGGCGACCGGCTACACCGCGACCGGTCTCACGAACGGAACGTCGTACGCATTCCGTGTCAGCGCGATCAACGCAGCCGGGCGTGGAGTCTTCAGCAACACCGCAGTCGATTCGCCGTACGCGGCGCCGTCGGCACCGACGAACCTCACCGCAACGGGTGGCACGAACGAGGTGTCGCTGTCATGGGGTGCTCCGGCGAGCACCGGCGGCGGCACGATCGTCGGCTACCGCATCGAGCGCAGCACGAATGGCGGGTCGTCGTGGACCGTCGTCTCGACGAACACCGGGTCAACGTCGACGTCCTACGTCGTCGGCAACGTCGCCGCAGGAATCAACAACTCCTTCCGCGTCGCTGCCGTGATCAGCGGTGGCTTCGGCGCCTACAGCACGGTCGCCACGGCGACGGCAGTCGGCCTGCCGTCCGCACCGACATCGCTCACTGCAACCGCATCCGCGGGACAGGTGGCTCTTTCGTGGACCGCCCCGGTGATCACCGACGGCAGCACGATCTCGTCGTACGTCGTCGAGCGCAGCGCCGACGGCGGCGTCAACTGGACGACGGTGTCGACCTCCGTGACCGCCACGACATACACGAACACGGGTCTCAGCAACGCCACGACCTACGCGTTCCGTGTGAGCGCGGTGAACCTGAGTGGTGCCGGTATCGCATCGGCCCCCGTCACCGCGACACCATTCACGGTGCCGGGAGCCCCGACCGCACTGTCGGTCATCGCGGCGCCCGGCCAGTCGGTGTTGCTGTGGAGTACGCCGACGAGCGACGGCGGCCGCAACATCACGGGCTACAAGATCGAACAGAACGACGGAACGGGTTGGACGACTGTCGTCGCCAACACGAACTCGGCATCGACCGTCCACGTCGTCAGTGGTCTCAGCAACGGTACGACCTACTCGTACCGTGTGACGGCGATCAACGTCGCAGGCGAAGGGTCGGCATCGAGTTCCGCGAGCGCGACGCCGTCGGGTACGGCGACTGCGGTACGTTCGCTCGTGGCGACGCCCGGCTCCACTCAGGTGTCGTTGACGTGGACCGCGCCGTCGAGTGACGGCGGTGGAGCCATCACCGGTTACAGCGTCGAGCGCAGCGGCGACGGCGGTGCCACGTGGACGACGATCGTCGCCGACACCGGCTCGACCACGACCTCGTACACCGCAACCGGACTCACGAACTCGACCGCCTACACCTTCCGTGTCGCGGCGATCAACGCAAACGGTGTCGGTGCGGTCAGTTCACCCGCAGCGGCGACGCCGTTCACGACTCCCGGCCAGCCGCAGTCGCTGACGGCAGTCACCGGCAACGGCAGCGTCACGTTGAACTGGGGCGCACCGTCGAGCGACGGTGGCGGAATCATCGTCGGCTACCGCGTCGAGAGCAGCACCACGGGCGGCGCCCCGTGGACGACGGTCGTCGCGAACACGTCGTCGACCTCGACGACGTACAACATGACGGGCCTTGCGAACGGCACGTCGTACACCTTCCGTGTGAGCGCGGTGAATGCCGCGGGTGCAGGAACGCCGAGTGCCAACGTCGTGGCGACGCCCTTCATTGCCGCACCGGCCCCGACGGGTCTCACGGCAACGGCAACGGCCGGCCAAGTGGCACTTTCCTGGACCGCACCCGCCAGCAACGGTGGTTCACCGATCACCGCCTACAAGTTGGAGATCAGCATTGACGGTGGCTCGAACTGGGCCGACCTTGCGGCCAACACCGGCTCGACTGCGACCACCTACACCGCGACGAGCCTCAGCAACGGCCAGGCCTATTCATTCCGCGTCTCGGGCATCAACGCGGCCGGCGTCGGTTCGGCCAGTTCGGTCGCCTCTGCGACGCCATTCAGTGCACCCGGTGCTCCCGCTTCGGTCAGTGTGACCGCGGGCGATGCGCAGGTTCTCGTGTCGTGGACACCGCCGACCAATTCGAACGGCGCGTCCGTCACGGGCTACCGGATCGAGCGCCTCGATGGTTCGTCGTGGACACTGCTCGTGGCGAATACAGGCAACGGTCTCACGCGCTACACGGCGACGGGTCTTTCGAACGGCACGACGTACAAGTTCCGTGTCAGCGCGATCAACTCCGCGGGCACCGGACCGACGACCGAAAGCAGTGATGTCACTGCCGTCGGCGCGCCGGGCGTGCCGGGCACCCTGTCGGTCACGCCGGGAGACACGACCGCATCGTTGACGTGGTCCGCTCCGTCGTCGAACGGTGGGTCGGCCATCACGGGTTACATGATCGAGCAGTTCCAGGGTTCGTCATGGTCGACCATCGTGTCGAACTCTGCTTCGACTGCGACGACTTACACCGCGACGGGTCTCACGAACGGTCAGGCGTATCAGTTCCGCGTCAGTGCGATCAACGCCGTGTCAACCGGAGCCGCAGGTTTGGCGCAGTCCGTTCTGCCGGCCGGTGCACCCGGCACCACAGGGGGAGTGAACGTCACCGCCGCCGACTCCGCAGTCGTGTTGTCGTGGTCGGCGCCGTTGTCGAACGGTGGGTCCGCCATCACGTCGTACAAGATCGAGCAGTGGACCGCATCGGGTGGATGGACGACCGCTGTCTCTTCAACCGGCTCGCCGGTGGCGGGCTACACCGTGTCGCCGTTGGTCAACGGCACCACCTACAAGTTCCGTGTGAGTGCGATCAATGCCGTCGGTGCGGGTGCGGCCTCGGCCGAGTCGGCCGGCGCGACGCCCGCAACGACGCCTGCCGCGCCGACCAACGTGACCGCGACGCCGGCGTCGGGGCAGGTCACCGTGACGTGGACGGCAACGCCCACGTCGGCGAATGGCGGCAGTGCTCTCACCGGCTACCGCATCGAACGCTCGGTTGACGGCGTCTCGTGGTCGACGGTCGCATCGGGCGTCGTCGGAACCTCGCAGGTCGTGACGGGTCTCGTCAACGGCACGTCGTACCTGTTCCGCGTTGCGTCGACGAACGCCATTGGAAACAGTCCGTTCACGGCCCCAGTGGCAGGCATCCCTGCCGCGGCACCGACCGCACCGCAATCGGTGTCGGCCGCTGCGGGCGACACCGAGGTCACTCTCACATGGACCGCACCCGCCTCGACGGGCGGATCGCCGGTGTTGAACTACCTGATCGAACGCTACGACGCGGCGTCGACGTCGTGGTTGGCGTT